>JAAFGU010000059.1 GCA_010365205.1 Aromatoleum sp.
CGCGCGATTGCGCGCGCCCGACGCGCGTCGATCGCCTTCCAGTGCCGCCTCAGGGAGGGCGCATGAGTGAAGCGCTGCTGGAGGCGCGCGACCTGCACGCCTACTACGGTGCGAGCCATATCCTGCACGGCGTCGACTTCCGCATCGGCCGTGGTGAAACGGTAGGACTGATGGGCCGCAACGGGATGGGCAAGAGCACGCTGATCCGCAGCATGCTGGGGCTCGTCAAGCCGCGGGGCGGAGAGGTGTTGGTCTGTGGCACGCCGATGACCGGCGCCGCGCCATATCTCGTCGCGCGCAAGGGCATCGCGTATGTGCCCGAGGGCCGCGGCATATTCCCGAATCTGACCGTCCACGAAAATCTGGTGATGGCCGCGCGCGCGGGCGTCGACGGCCGCCGCGACTGGACCTACGAACGTGTGTTGGCGACTTTTCCGCGGCTGGCCGAGCGGATCGACCATGGCGGGTTCAAGCTGTCCGGGGGCGAGCAGCAGATGCTCACGATCGGCCGCGCGCTGATGACCAATCCGGACCTGCTGATCCTCGACGAGGCGACCGAGGGTCTGGCGCCGCAAATCGCGAAGGAAATCTGGCGGATCATCGGCGAGATCCGCAGCCATGGCATCGCGGCGCTGATCGTCGACAAGAACTACCGGGCGGTCACCGCGATTGCCAACCGCAACGTGATCCTGGTGAAGGGGCGCGTCGCGTTCGAGGGCGACAGCCCGACGCTGCTCGCGCAGCCGGACCTGCTGCACCGTCACTTGGGCGTGTAGATGCCGTTCGTCACGGCGGCGGGCCGCCGCATCGAGTTCGAACACATCGCGGTCGCCGGCGCGCGTCGTCCGACGCTCGTATTCCTGCACGAGGGCCTGGGCTCGATCGCGATGTGGCGCGACTTTCCGGGGCGCCTCGCGCACGCGACCAACTGCGACGCCATCGTCTACTCGCGGTATTCGTACGGGAATTCGGCGCCGCTCGCCGCGCCGCACGGGGTCCGCTACATGCATGACGAGGCGCTCGTCGCGCTGCCCGAGCTGCTGGACAACTGGCGCGTCGAGCGGCCGCTCCTCGTCGGGCACAGCGACGGCGCCTCGATCGCGCTTATCCACGCGGGCGGGAGCGGACGCGCCGTCGCGGGGCTCGTGCTGATGGCGCCGCATGTGCTGGTCGAGGACATTTCGGTCGCGAGCATCGCCGCCGCGAAGCTCGCCTACGACACGACGGATCTGCGCGCGAAGCTCGCCCCCTACCACGCCGACGCCGGTTCCGCGTTCCGGGGCTGGAACGATATCTGGCTGCACCCGGATTTTCGCGCGTGGAACATCGAGGAGTACCTGCCGCGCATAACCTGCCCGGTGCTGGCGATCCAGGGCGCCGACGACGAGTATGGGACGCTGGACCAGCTTGCGCGGATCGGGAACGGCGTCGCCGACGCCGAGCTGGTCGAGCTTTCCGACTGCCGTCACTCGCCACACCGCGACCAGCCCGATGCGGTGATCGAGGTCGTCACGCGCTTCATCGACCGGGTCACCGCGTAGCGCTGGACAATTTCCGCCCAATGGAGATTGCGATGGCTGATGCCACCCCCGCCCCGTTCGTCCGCGAGAAGCTGATCCGCTTCCACCACTGCGATCCCGCGGGCATCGTGTTCTACCCGCAGTACTTCATCCTGTTCAACGAGCTGGTCGAGGACTGGTTCAATACCGGGCTGGAGATGAATTTCGCGACGTTCCACACCGACGACCGTCTCGGCCTGCCGATGGCGCACCTCGAATGCGACTTCCTCGCGCCGTCGAAGATCGGCGAGCGACTGCGCCTCGCGCTCACCGTGAGGAAGATCGGCACCACGTCGATCACGCTCGCCGTGGACGGCAGCACCGACGGCCAGCCGCGCGTGCGCGCCAAGCTGATCGTCGTGCTGGCGTCGCTCGAGGCGCACCGGCCGGTACCGATTTCGGCGGCGTTCCGAGAGAAGTTGGAACGATTTGCCGTAGAAATTGGAGAAATTGGGGACGGACCACGTTTTCGGGGGTGACCGTCGCTGTCGGGCGGGGACGAACAGAAAACGTGGTCCGTTCCCAATTTCCGCGCGGCGGGCTGAACCGGTGTGCGGGCGCGCCGCATCGAGTCCGCCGCCGTGGCAGTTGTCGCCCGTGCCGCGCTCCCGCGTCGCCTGTCTACTGCAAATAGAAATCGACGTGCCGCGCAAACGCAGCCTCACCGACGAGGTCGACGACGGTCTGCCGCGCCGCACCACCGATCGTCGCCCGCAGCACAGGGTCGTCGCGCAATCTGGCGATGAGGTCGAGTGCCTGCCGGTCGGAGTGGAACAGGAAGCCGTTCTCGCCGTGCCGGATGATCTGCGCATAGCCGCCGTTCGCGTGCGCGACCACCGGCAGGCCGGCGGCCATCGCTTCGGTCACTACGCGGCCCCAGGCCTCGGTCCACGAAGGGTCGGTTCGATAGGTGAAGCAATCCAGCGATTGCAGGAACGTGGCCACGGGTTCGGTGCGCACGGGCAGGAGCTCGACGTTCTGCTCTCCGGCGAGCGCCTCGCGGAGCAACGTGCCGCCCATGATGCGGGCTTTCATCCCGCGCGCGGCAATCTCGCGGAAGAACCCGGCGGCCGCAGGATGGAATTTCGTCTGTTCGTCCCGGCTCACGCGGCCGACGACGAAGTCCGCGCTGGCGCGCGGGGCCTTCGGCCCGGGCCGCAGCTGCTCGAGATCGATCGGCGACGGCTCGAACCGGCCCGGCAGCCCGGAATTGCGTTGGAGCAGATCGGACGCGTGCAGAAGCTCGATCTTCGGCAGCATCGGCAGCGACAGCCGCTTCAATTTACCCGCGAGCTGGACAGGATCGAAGACGTTGTACAACAGGATCACGCGCCGGAACCGCGTCTGCGCGACCCAGGCGCCGATCCGGAAGAAACAGCCGATGATCACCAGCGTACCCGTCTGCGGAAAATGGTGCGCCGACGTGTCGATCGCGCGCACCCCGTAGGCGTCGAAAACAGAATTCCGATCGGGATGCTCGGACCAGAACGCGACGTCGCAATGCCGCTTGAGCCGCATGCCCAATTCGATCGCGCGCCATTCGGCTCCGCCGGAGGGATTGCCGTAGGTGTTGAGCAGATGGATCGTATTCCCTCCCATCGGCGCGGGACGCGCGTCCGCGTCCGGATCGAAGATGAGGTGCTTCAACCGGCGGCATTCCACGGCCGCTTTCGCGAGGCGCAGGTTGTCCCGCATCGCGGCGACGTCGGGCACCAGCGCCATCGCCTGCTGGATACGGGCGACGGCTGCCGCCGGATCGTGGAGGCAATACTCGATCACGCCGAGCATGTGGAGTATGTCGGGCTCGGCGGGCGCCTCGGCGAGCGCGGCGAGGTAGAGTTCGCGCGCCGCTTCGTGGTCGGCATCGAGTTGGAGCTTGAGCGCGCGCGCCATCAGCGATCGGGCCGAGGCCGATGCCACCGCCGTTGCCGGCGGCGGGTCGCCGAGGGCACCGCAGCACAGCTTGTATTTCCTTCCGCTGCCGCAGGGGCAGGGGCTGTTGCGTGGAATCATCGTTGCCGCAGCGGTCCCGCGTTCGGTTGGATCGGACGCAGTGCGCATTTTAGAGCCATTCGCCGCCGCCCGACCGCGGCTATCCCGGGAACGCCGCATTCCCCGTCTGCGCGCGCCCGAGAATGAGCGCGTGGACGTCGTGCGGTTGACCGCCTGATAAAGGGGCGCGCCTGATAAAGGGGACGTACCACGATTGGGATATGAATCCCGGTGTGTGCAAACGGGGACACCACCGTCTGTCCCCGAATACGGTTGATCCCGGTCATCGCCGTCGCGGCCTCCGGCGCGATCGCGGTGATCCCGTGCTTCGCGAGCTCCTTCGCCGCCGAGGTCCTGAGGCCGAGGATGGCGGTCTTCGCGGCGCCATGGTCAATCTGGCCGATCGTGCCCAAGATGCCTGCGGACCCGCGCGTCGCGTTGACGGCCGCGGGCCGCGCAGCCTAGTATCGTCGCACCGCCCCGCGCCGACTGACGCTGCCGAGGTTTCGACTCCCATGAAGATTGCCGGATTCTGCCTCCTCCTGGGGGTTGCACTGTCCGTTCCCGAATGCGTCGCGGCCGACGCCGGCATGGTCACGCTTGTCGAGGGCCCCGCGCGGATCCTGCGCGGGGTGACGTGGTACAAGCTGCTCCCCGGCGCAATATTGCAGGACGGGGACGTCATCGACGCCGCCGCCGCGACCAAGGTGCAGGCCGAGGTGGCCGGCGGTCCGATGCTTCACCTGGTCGGCCCGGCGCTGCTGTATGCGGCCGCGATTCCGCCGCGCGGCGATGGCACCAGCGGCACCGGCGGCGCGGTGGAGTTCGACCTTGAGCATGGATGGCTCAAGGTCGCATCGACGGTGGACAAGGTCGCGGCGCGCCTGCGAACCAGCGGCGCGCTGGTCGCGTTCGCGGACGCGACCGTCGTTCTGCGTGCCGACCCCACGTCGACGGAGATCTTCGTCGAGTCCGGCGCGGCGCGAATCACCGAGATGGGCCGATCGGGCAAACCCGGATCGGCGCACGACGCGACGGCCGGCGAATACTGGTCGCAGGGCGTCGACCGTTCGATCACGACGCAGCGCGGGGCGCCGGCAAAGTTCGTCGCGGCGATGCCACGCCATTTGACCGAGCGGCTGGGAAGCTTCGCGGCGAGACACAAAGGGCAGTCGGCCGCGTTCACCGCCGATCGCGACATCGCGCTGGCCGAAGCCGACGTGCTGCTCGCCGGCCCGTACCGGAAAACATTCGTGAGAAGATTCAGCAGCCGGCTGGCCGATCCGGCGTTTCGCAAGGAGGTGGACGCCGGCATCGCGGCCTACCCGGAATGGGACCGCGTCCTGCATCCTGAAAAGTTTCGGCCACGCCCGTGAAGACGGCGCTCTCGGCCCCCGGCGCCCGCACCCGCGCCGCCGGGAGAGTCGAAAAGCCGCTGGCGGCAACCGCTGGCCGAACTGATGTGACCGCCGTGGGCCGCCGGCCCCCGGCAAGAGGGAGAGTGCATTGAAGCTGATCTGGAAATTCAATCTGGTGCTGAGCGGCATTTTCGTCGTCGGCTTCGCCGTGGCCGCGTACGTATCGAACAGTGTGCTGCAGTCGAGCGCGCGCGAGGAAATCCTGCAGAACGCGCGGCTGATGATGGAGGCCGCGTTGACGTCACGCGACTACACGAATACGCAGGTGAAACCGCTGCTGGAGACGCAGCTCAAGTACGTATTCCTGCCGCAATCGGTGCCGGCCTATGCGGCCACCGAGCAGTTCACCGAGCTGCGCAAGAAGCATCCCGACTACGTCTACAAGGAAGCCACGCTCAACCCGACCAATCCGCGCGACCGCGCGAGCGACTGGGAGGCGGACGTCGTGGGGACGTTCCGCAACACGCCCGCCACGACCGAGATCATCGGCGAGCGCGAGACGCCGACCGGGCGCTCGCTCTATCTGGCGCGCCCGATGCAGATCAAGAATGCCGCCTGCCTCTCGTGTCACAGCACGATCGACGCGGCGCCGAAGACCATGGTCGACCTCTACGGCACTGCCAACGGCTTCGGCTGGAAGCTGAACGAGGTCATCGGCGCGCAGGTGGTGTCGGTGCCGATGGCGCTGCCGATAGCGCGCGCCAACCGCGCGTTGCGGACATTCATGCTGTCGCTGGCCGGCGTATTCGTCGTGACCGTCGTCATGCTCAACGTGATGCTGCACACGATCGTCATCCGCCGGATCACGCGTCTGGCGCGGATTGCCGACGAAACGAGCCTTGGCAACATGGAAGCGGGCGAATTTCGCACCAGGAGCAAGGACGAGATCGGGGTCCTCACCGACGCGCTCGCGCGGATGAAGACCAGCCTCGTCCAGGCGATGAAGATGCTCGAGTGAAATTGGGGACGCATAAAATGAGGGACGCACCACGTTTTCCGTCCGCCGCCGCGCGATAGCGACGGTCATCCCGGAAAACGTGGTGCGTCCCCCATTTTATGCTCCATCCCTGATTGCAAAGTCATGACCGACCCGAAAACACTCGGCAAGTACGAGATCCAGAGCGTTCTCGGCAAGGGCGCGATGGGGGTCGTGTACAAGGGCTTCGACCCGCACATCGAGCGCAGCGTCGCGATCAAGACGGTGCGCAAAGATCTCGTCGATCCGGATCTGGTTGTGCAGTTCATGGGACGCTTCAAGAACGAGGCCCGGGCCGCCGGCCGGCTGCATCACCCGAACATCGTCGGCGTTTACGAGTACGGCGAGGACGAGACCGTCGCCTATATCGCGATGGAATACGTCGAGGGCACCGGACTGCGCGAATACCTGAATCGCAGGGCGCAATTCGAGGTATCGCAGCTGGTCCCGATCGTTTCGCAGTTACTGCTGGCGCTGGCGCTCGCCCACTCGCGCGGCGTCGTTCACCGCGATATCAAGCCGGCGAACCTCATCATCACCCCGGACGGAACGCTTAAGGTCGCCGATTTCGGCATCGCGCGCATCGACACCAGCACGCTGACCCAGACCGGGATGGTGATGGGCACGCCGTCCTACATGTCCCCCGAGCAATGCCAGGGCCGCGAAATCGACCACCGCTCCGACCTGTTCAGCGCCGGCGTCGTGCTCTATGAGCTCTTGACCGGCGAGCGGCCGTTCGGCGGCTCGGTAGAGATGATCGCGTACAAGATCTGCAACGAAGAGCCGCGTCCGCCATCGCAGGTCTCGCTGCGTCCGCTGCCGCCGAGGATCGACGGGCTTGTCATGAAGGCGCTGGCGAAAGCTCCGGAGGCGCGTTTTCAGAGCGCGCACGCGTTCCATCAGGCGCTGCACGACGCCGTCGGCGATCTGGCGCCGACCGGCGCCGGGCGCGACGCCACGGTTCTCAACCTGCCGCGCGTGGAAATCGATGTCGCGGCGCCGGCGGCGTGGGACGACACGACGCTGAACACGGTCGAGCGACAGCTCGCCCGTTTCGTGGGGCCGATGGCCAAGGTTCTGGTCCGCAAGGCGGCCACACAGGCACACGACGTGGCGGAGCTGGTTTCGATCCTCGCCACCAACATCGGCGACCGCGTCCAGCGTCAGCGCTTCGTGGACGAGTCGGGCGCGAACGACGCGAACGTTTCCCGCCAGAGGACCGGCACCGGCGGAGCCGCCCAAACGGGGTCCGGGACCCCGCTGAAGGTCGACGCCGCGCGTTCGACCGGCACGCGCGGCACGATGGGCCAACCGGCTCGTACCGACGCGACGGGCGCCCTCGCGCCGGTTCCGCTGGACCCCGAGTTCGTGCACGAGACGACGCTGCGGCTCGCGGTCTATCTCGGCCCCATCGCCAAGGTCGTCGCGCGCAGGGCCGCGGAAAAGGCGAGCACGCAAGACGAGTTCGTGCAACTCGTCGCGGATAACATCGGCACCCAGGATCGCAACGCGTTTCTGCGCGAAATGGGATTCGCAGGTTGAAATTGGGGACGGACCCTGAAATCGGGGACGCACGAAATCGGGGACGCACGAAATCGGGGACGCGAAATCGCGAAATCGCGAAATCGCGAAATCGGGGACGCACCACGTTTTCCGGAATGACCGTCGCTATCGGGCAGGGCCGGACGGAAAACGTGGTGCGTCCCCGATTTCGCGGGAAAACGTGGTGCGTCCCCGATTTCGCGCGGAATACGTGGTGCGTCCCAATTTCGCGATGCAGATGCGCAGGCACGGCCTCTACACCCCGCACGACTTCGACATTTCGCCCTACTTCGGCGTCGTCAAGCTCGGCTGGCCTTTCACTTCGACTTTCACCGCCTGAAATGGATCGACGATGATGACGCGCAGCCGAACCCGGCGGCCCCCCCGGTAGAGGCAAATCGAGGCGCCGGCACTCGCCGTTACGATGCGAAACATCCGTCGCTGATGCGCGAGGAACAAAGACACGCTCTGCGCGTCATCCGCCGGACGGACTTCCGCCTCGCGCCTCGCGCCGCAATCGTTCGGGCCATCGATCAGACGGCAGCGTCGACATCGACCCCCTCCCAGTACTCCATGGTGGCCGCCGTGCGGTAGCTCTTGCCGGTGAGCCTGACGCTCACGCGTCCCGTGTCGGGGAACACCACGACGTCGTTCGGATGCGGGTTGCCCAGAACGAGATAGCGGCATGGCTCGGTGCTGCGGTTCACCAGAGCATGGCCCAACTTCTGGCCGGCGGGGAAGCACACGTAGTGCCCAGCCGAGAGCTCGCAGGATTTGACGCCAAGCTGCAGCGTCAGACCGCCTTCGAGTATGAACACGTGCTCCTCTTCCAGCATGTGGAAATGCACCAGGTTCGCCTGCTTCCCCGGCGGCAGCGCTTCCATGCACACGCTGATCTGCGAACCGCCGCCGAAGGCACCGAGCTGCTGGAAGCGCATGCCGAATCGCTCGCCGCGGAAAAACTCTTCCCACGGGACGCGGCTGATGTGGAAGGGCTCGAATACGCCTTCGGCGTCGGCAGAGGAAGCCCGTTCGTTCAATGTAGTTCTCCCGAGGCAAAAGGAGGCCCGGCGTCAGGCGGCGGATGCGCGCGCAACAGCGTCACATTCATCGTCGATTCATTTTCGTTGACCCTTTCGTTGTCCCGTATCCGGGAATGGCGCGCAACGCGCGGAGCGGGGAATCGTAGTCCCGGCGCTGTGCGTCGACAACCGGCGCAGCAGCGCGCGCGTCCGCCGTGATCCGGTGCGCGTCGCGTCGCCAGTCGCCCAACATTGTGCAGGCGGGGAGGAATCGCCGACGAATGCCGCCACGCAAACCCGCCGAACGCAGCGGAACTTGACCGCCCGGCCAGGTTCTCGCAGTATCGCCGTTTGGGGAAAGGCCCTGGATGTCGAGCCACATCGTACTGACCTCGCACCCGCTCGGGCGCACCGGCGGACAGGCGCTGCCGATCCGCTGGGGTGCTCCGACCGCCGCCGAACGTGGACCGGTCGTGGCGAGCCTGACCAATCCGGCCCAGCGCAACGCGATCGGCACGCACTCGGGCGCCTATGCGCTCTACCGCGCGCTTGCGGTGGCCTCGGGCCGGCTCGACCGCGATCACCGGCCCGACTTTACCGACACCTCGCCGGCCGAGTCGATCGGCCCGCATCCGCAGTGGTCGGACCCGGACAAGATCGTGTCGCTGGACCCTTGGGGCCACATGGTCGCCACCGCGTTTGCCGCCGAGATTGCGGCGGGCATCGACCTGCGGCCGTCGATCGCGGTGACCAAGGCGCGGATCAACATGCCGGAGCTGAAGGATGCGGTCGCGGCGGGCCGCCTCGTCCCGGACGGCACGATCCTGCACGACAACGGCGACGTCCGCGTCACCAAGGCGGCGATCGACCCGGTCTGGCATCTGCCCGGCATCGCAAAGCGGTTCAACGTTGCCGAGGGACAACTGCGGCGCGTGTTGTTCGAGCAGACGGCCGGCATGTTCCCGGAACTGGTGACGCGCTCCGATCTGCAGGTATTCCTGCCGCCGATCGGCGGGATGACGCTGTATTTTTTCGGCGACGTCGGCGCGCTCGGCCGCGAGGAGACCAAGGTCGCGTGCCGCGTCCACGACGAGTGCAACGGTTCCGACGTGTTCGGCTCCGACATCTGCACCTGCCGGCCGTATCTCGCGCATGGCGTCGAAGTGTGCATCGAGATGGCGCAGCAGGGCGGCGTGGGGCTGGTCGTCTACAACCGCAAGGAGGGCCGCGCGCTGGGCGAAGTCACGAAGTTCCTCGTCTACAACGCGCGCAAGCGGCAGGCCGGCGGCGACCGCGCCGCGACGTACTTCGAGCGCACCGAGTGCGTGGCCGGCGTGCAGGACATGCGCTTCCAGGAAATGATGCCGGACGTGTTCCACTGGCTCGGCATCTCGCGGATCGACCGCTGGGCTTCGATGAGCAACTTGAAGCACGACGCGCTCACCGCGCAGGGCATCGCCGTCGTCGAGCAGGTGCCCATCCCCGACGAACTCATCCCCGCCGACGCGCGCGTGGAAATGGACGCCAAGAAAGCCGCCGGCTACTACGCGCCGCCGGCGCCGCGTGCCGAGGAACTCGACGTCGCCAAGGGCCGCACGCTCGACGAGTGACCGGTGTCGGCGCGCGATCCCCTCACCGACACGCGGTCCGGCTGGCACACGCCGGTGCC
>JAAFGU010000060.1 GCA_010365205.1 Aromatoleum sp.
CCGGCGGTCCGCAGGCGTCGGGCTCCGGCACGCTGACGGTAATGGCCGGCGGCGACGCGGCCGACATCGCGCGCGTCGCGCCGCTGATGGCCGATATCGCCGCACGCTTCACGGCCATGGGCCCCAGCGGCGCTGGCCTCGTCGCCAAGATGATCAACCAGCTGATCGTCGGCTGTGGCCACGCGGTGATGGCCGAGGCGCTGGTGCTGGCCGAGGCGGCCGGTATCGACGCGGCGCGCATCCCGGAGTGCCTCGCCGGCGGGCACGCCGACGGCACGCTGCTGCAAAAACTCTATCCGCGCATGGTCGTCCGGGACTTCGCGCCGCAGGGCTACGCGCGGCAGTTGCTCAAGGACCTCGAGATGGTCAACGAGTTCGCAGGTGGCCTCAAGGCGCCGGTGCCGATGACGGGCGAGGCGCTGTCGCTGTACCGAATGCTGATTCATTTGGGCTACGCCGAACTCGATACGTCGGCCGTGTTCAAGCTTTACGAGCGCGACGCGCCGGCCTGACCGGCCGCGGCGCAGCGAATACCCCAGCGGGCACGAAACCCGGTCACACACAGGAGGAAGCGCGATGAAAACCCGGATGAGCACGTTCTTGTCGGTGGCGACGATTGCCGCGAGCTTGCCGCTGCTGGCGGCGCCGGCCCACGCGCAGATCAAGCTGCGCTACGCGCACGTCGGCGTCGCCAACGCGCCGCAGACACTCTACGCGGACGAGGTCGCGAAGCTCGTCAAGGAGCGCACCAGCGGCCGCATCGAGATCCAGGTATTCCCGAACTCGCAGCTGGGCGGCGTCGGCGAACTCGTCGACGGCGTGAAGTCCGGCGCGATCTCGATGGGCCACCACGACTTTGCGTCGCTGGGCAAGATCGTGTCGTCGACGGCGGTCTTCAACACGCCGTTCGTCTATCGCGACCCCGGGCACAGCCTGCGCGCGACGGATGAGCGCCTCTCGCCGGCGCTGCGCGAGATCAACCAGCAGCTGGTCGACAAGGGCAACATGCGGATCGTGGCCAGCTTCTTCCAGGGCACGCGCGAACTGACGTCGAAGGAAAAGGTGCTGTCGCCGAAGGACATGCAGGGCAAGAAGTATCGCGGCGTGCCGATCAAGCTCTGGTCGTCGATGATCACCGGGATGGGCGCGGTCGCCACGCCGGTCGAAGTGTCCGAACTCGCCACTGCGCTCGCCACCGGCCTCGTCATCGGGCAGGAAAACCCGCTTCCCAACATCTACAACCTCAAGCTCTACGAGGTGCAGAAGTACGTGATGATGACGAACCACATGCAGTCGGTGCTCGCGGTGTTCGTCAACGAGAAGGTCTGGCAGGGCATTCCGCCGGCGGACCGCAAGATCCTCGAGGACACGATGGCCGAGGTCGGCAGGAAGACGCTCGACTGGGACCGCGAGACTTCCGCAAAATACCGTGCCGATCTCGAGGCCAGGGGAATGGTGTTCGTCGAGGAAAAGGACGGCCTCGACATCGAGGGGTTCCGCAAAGCGGTGCTGGCGCAGGTCAACAAGGATTTCCCCGAATGGACCGCGTACATCGAGCAGATTCGCGCAGTGAAATGACGGCGGTCCGGTTTGCGCGGCCGGGCTCGCCACGCAAGCCGGGCGGAACGGCCACTCCTCCATGATCAAAGTCCTGACATTGGTGCGCATCGCGGTTCGGTGGACGAGCTTGGCGCTGCTCGCGCTGCTGGTTGTCACGCCGTTCGCGCAGATCGCGATGCGCGGCATTTTCAACGTGCCGATGTCGGGCGCCGAGGAGCTCGCGCGCTACTTCCTGATCTGCCTGACGTTCATCGCGGCGTCGTACGTGACGCTCGAGGGAGGGCAGATCCGGATGGAGGAGTTCCAGGGCCTGCTGCCGCCGCGGCCGCGCTGGTTCCTGCAGCTCGGCATCGAGCTCGCGGGAATCGTCATGTTTGCCGTGATGTTCGTCGCCGGCGCGGTGACGATCGGCAACAACCTGCAGAATCAGACGGCGACGCTCGAAATGCCGTTCTGGGCGTTCATGGGACCGCTGGCGGTGGGTTCGCTGCTGCTCGTGATCGAGACGATGGCGATGTTCGTCCATACGCTTCGGCGCCGCCGCCCCGAGGACAAGCTGACGGTGCTGACCTGAAGGGGGGACAGTGGAGGGATTTCTGGTCATTCTGGCATTCCTGATCCTGTTCATCCTGGGTTTTCCGGTCGTGCTCGCGATCGGCATTCCGTGCATCGTCTACATGTTTGCCAACGGGCTGCCGATCGACCTCGTCGCGCAGCGCACGCTCTACGCGCTCGATTCGTTTCCGCTGGTCGCGGTGCCGGTTTTCCTGTTCGTCGGCAGCCTCATGAACAGCGCCGGCATTTCGCGCTACATCTACCAGTTCGCCGATACCGCGACCGGCCGCCTGCCCGGCGGCTTGGCGCAGGTCAACATTTTCGGCAGCCTGATCTTCGCCGGGATGTCCGGCTCCGCACTCGCCGACATCGGCGGGCTCGGCCGAATCGAAATCGACGCGATGCGCAAAAAGGGCTTCACCGCGCCGTTCGCCGCCGCGGTGACGAGCTCGTCGGCGATTGTCGGTCCGATCTTCCCGCCGTCGATTCCGCTGATCATCTACGGCACGGTCACCGGAGTGTCGGTGATCCAGCTGCTGCTCGGCGGCATCGTTCCGGGCCTGTTGTGTGTGGTGATGCTGATGCTGATGACGGCGTGGCTCGCGACCCGACGGAATTACCCGCGCGCCGCGCGCTGGCCGACGCGGGGGGAGCTCTGGCGCGACTTCAAGCCGGCGTTCCCCGCGATCGTCGCGCCGGTAATCCTGATCGCCGGCATGCTCGCCGGATTTTTCACGCCGACCGAGATTGCCTCGGTCACGGTGCTGTACGCGATGCTGATCAGCAGCCTTTTCTACCGCGAGCTGACGTTGCAGGGCGTGCTCAATGCCGCGTTCGAAACGATCCGGGCCTCGTCGGGGATCCTGCTGATCGTCGCCGTCGCGGCGCTGTTCGGTTGGATTCTGTCGGTCGAGCAGGTGCCGCAGAAACTCACGGAGGTGATGCTGTCGATCTCGAGCAACCCCTACGTGTTGCTGCTGATCGTCAACGTTCTGCTGATCGTCGTTGGCATGTTCCTCGACAGCACGACGGCGATCCTCGTCATTGCGCCGATCATCGCCAAGCCACTGGTCGCGGCCGGCGTCGATCCGGTGCATCTCGGGATGGTCGTCGTGTTCAACCTGATGATCGGGCTGCTGACGCCGCCGATGGGCCTTGCGCTCTTCCTCGTTGCCGACATCGCGAAGGTGACGATGAAGGACGTGCTGAAGGAGATGCTGCCGTATTACGTGCCGCTGGGCATCACGCTGCTGCTGATCACCTACATTCCCGCGCTCACGACCTGGATCCCGCGGCTTGCCGTTGGCGGCCCGTGAGTCGGAACGCAAAACTCCGGAGAAGGCTTTGAACACAACGAGCAAGTCGCGGCCGACGGTGGCGCTGGCGATGGGCGACCCGGCGGGCATCAGCCCGGAACTGACGGCGAAACTCGTCGCGCTGGATGAAGCGCGAGCGGCGGCGCGGCTCATCGTCGTCGGTGACAAGCGCGTATTCGACGCGGGCGCGGCGGTTGCGAATGTCGCCGTCGAGATGGACGTACTGGGCGCGGATGATGCGATCCCGCCGGACAGTGGTCAGCCCGTGTTCGTCGATCTCAAACATCTGGATCCGGCGGCGGTCGTCCGCGGTGTGGCATCGCGCGAGGGCGGCCGCTTCGCGCTCGACAACTATCGCCACGCGCTGCAGCTCGTCACGAGCGGGCAGGCGCAGGCCGTCTGCTTCACGCCGTTCAACAAGCAGGCGATGCGCCTTGCCGATCCGTTCTACGACGACGAAATAGGCTTCACTGCGGGGGTCCTCGGGACGACCGGCGCCGCGACCGAGTTCAACGTGCTCGAAGGCCTGTGGAACGCCCGTGTCACGTCGCACGTGCCGCTGGCAAAGGTGGCAGCGCTGCTCACGACAGACGCCATAGTCGGCGCGCTCGAGCTGACGGTAACGGCGCTGCGCGCAGCCGGCTTCGAGCCGCCGCGGATCGCGGTGGCGGCGTTCAATCCGCACGCGGGCGATGGCGGCAACTTCGGCCGCGAGGAAATCGACGTGATCGCGCCGGCGGTGCTGCGCGCGAAGGCGAAGGGCATCGGTGTCGAAGGGCCATTCCCCGCCGACACCGTGTTCGTGCGTGCGCGGCGCGGCGACTTCGACGCCGTGCTGACGATGTATCACGACCAGGGGCAGATCGCGATGAAGCTGATGGGTTTCGACCGCGGCGTCACGCTGCTCGGCGGATTCCCGTTCCCGATCTGCACGCCGGCGCACGGCACCGCCTATGAAATCGCCGGCAAGGGGATCGCCAATCTCGGGGCCGCGCGAGCCGCGCTGCTGCTGGCGGCCGAAATGGCCGTCCGGGCCCGCTGAGCCTCAGGGCGGCTCCTGCGTCGGGAACGGGCGGCATGCCCTGCCGCCCATTCGCGCGATGTCGCAACCCGAAAATCGAACGATCGCCGGTTATTGCACCGGATGCCGCGCAAATCGATGATGGTAGCGGATCAAATCATTATAATTAAATCAAAGACTTATACTTGAATATTTGGAGATTTTGCACCGGGTTACCGACGTCACCGCACGAGGAACGATTGCCCGTCGCCGCGGATTAGCGTATGTTGCACCGCACCATTAAGCGATTTGCCATGGAGTCACCGATGAAAGCTCAGCCCCAACCGGGCGTGGGCGGGGTCGGCCACGCCACCCGTTACCCTTGGGAAGCGCTGGCAAACGAGTTCGCCCTGCATTGGCAACTCCCCCGCGATCTGCCCGCTACGTTCACGCCGGATGCCGCATTGGCAATCGTGGCGTTCAATACCAATCAGGCTCTGATCTGCCAGGTCGGTTTGGCGCACGTCCTGGCGCGCCTAGCGTCCGCGCATTCGAGGACGCTGGCCGAGACCACCGGGCAGGTTCTTCCCGACGGTCCGATCCGCGACGCGATGTCGCGCACGGCCGAGATGCAGGCGGATTTCGCCAGGAGCGTTGCCGACGCCGCCAATCGCTGGGGTCGCAGTTTCGGGCACTTGGCGTTTGCGTTCCCCGTGGACTACCTACGGCAGTGACGAAGGCTCGATCCCCGCGCGCACCTCTCGCCGCTTGCGTCGGGCGGTATTTTCGCTGACTTGAGCGCGGCGATGCAAGGTCATCGAGCAATGCCGCGCTCCCAGGCAACAAGGTCCGGTCGCCGCGCATGCCAATCGGTGACGCGCTGGAACGCCCGGCCGATCTTCAGCAATCGCGCGTCGGCGAACGGCGCGCCGATCAGTTGGATTCCCACGGGCAGGCCGTCGGCCGAGAATCCCGCCGGCAACGACAGCGCGCAGGCGCCGAGATAATTGGCGGCGCGAGTGAAAGTCGCGAGGGGAGTGGTCGCCTCGTCGACCTCGTCGAGCAGCGTCGCGGTGATCGGCAGCGTCGGCGTGAGCAGAGCGTCGCGGCCGCGCATCCACTCGGCAAAGGCGTCCGCAGCGCGTTGGCGGGCGCCGAGTTCGTCGATGTAGTCGGCGGCACTGATCGACTTGCCTGAGAGTAAACGCGTACGGACCCACGGATCGATCGGGACCGATTCGTCCTCCGCGTACGCCCGATGCAGCGTCCAGGCCTCCGCGGCGATCAGCCGGCCGTTGCGCCGCATGACGTCATCGAAATCGAGCGGCACCCGCGCTTCGTCGACGCGTGCGCCGAGCTCGCGCAGCGCGCCGATCGCCTCCGCGCGGGCGCGCAGGACGTCGGGCGCCGTATACGCCGGGAACTGCTCGGCGGCGAGACAGCTGATCCTGATGCCGCGCAGGTCCCGGTCGCCCCCGAGTGCTGCGGCCAGATCGAAGCGGGGCGCGGAAAGGGTGCGCGTGTCGCGCGGATCGGGACCTGCCATCGCCGCGGTCAGCAGTGCCGCATCCTCCGCGGTGCGCGCGAGTGGACCGATCGAGTCGAGCGTCGTCGACAGCGGCACCGCGCCGTACAGGCTGATGAGCCCATAGGTCGTCTTGAGCCCGGTGAGGCCGGTCAATCCTGCCGGAATGCGGACGGAGCCGCCGGTGTCCGAGCCGATCGCAGCCGGCGCGAGGCCCGCTGCCACCGCGACCGCTGAACCGCTCGACGAGCCGCCGGCGACGCGATGCGTCTTGGTGTCCCACGGATTCCACGGCGCGCCCATCGGCTGGTTGCGCCCCCAGCCGCCGAACGCGAACTCGACCATGTGCGTCTTGCCGAGCGGAACCATCCCCGCGGCGAGCAGGCGCTCGACCGAAGTCGCCGTGTGATCGGAGATGCGGCCGCGCCAGCTTTTCGACCCCGCCGTCGTCTGCCGGCCCTGGAGATGCAGCAAGTCCTTCAGCGCGATCGGCAGGCCGTGCAAAGGGCCGCGGAGGAACCCCGCCCGGCGCTCGAGATCGGCGGCCTCGGCAGCGGCCAGCGACGCGTCGGCGTAGACGTCGACAAATGCGTGCAGCTGTGCGTCGAGCGCGGCGATGCGCGCGAGACAGGCGGCGACGATTTCGCGCGACGTCGTTTCGCCCGTGCCGAGGAGTCCCGACAGCGCCGTCAGCGAGTGAAACGGAAGGTCATCAGCCATGGAGTGGGGAGCCGGGTGAATGGGAAATTGAGTGGGAAGTTGAGCGCGCAGGGCGCGCCCGGAAGGGAGAACGCAGAGTGCGGCGATGTGCGCCCGGCGATTCGTCGAGGGCCGCGCCTACAGGAATCCGATCGACAGCCACGGCACCGCGGCGATGATCACCAGCGCCACGAACAGCGCCGCGAGGTAGCGCCACACGCGCGGCATCGCGACGTCGGGCGACACCTTGCCGATCGCGCAGGCGGCGTAGAAACCGACGCCGAACGGCGGCGCGAACAGACCGAGCCCCATCGCGAAGATCACGACCATCGCATAGTGGACCTCGTGGACGCCGAGCGCGCGCGCGACCGGGAAGAGCAGTGGCCCGAACAACACGATCGCCGGGATGCCTTCCAGCACGCTGCCGAGCACGACGAAGGCGACGACCGAGATCGCCAGGAAGCCTGCCTGCCCGCCGGGCACCGCCGACATCACGGTGACCAGCTGGCGCGAAAACCCGGACTGCGTCAGCGCCCACGCCATGCCGGTCGCGCAGCCGATGATCAGCAGGATCGCCCCTGACAGCGCCGCCGTGTCGACGAACATCGGAAACAGGCGCTTGACGTCGAACTGCCGGTAGATCAGGAGACCGGCGACTATGGTGTATACGACGCCGACCGTCGACACCTCGGTCGCCGTGGCCACGCCCTCGACGACGACGGTGCGGATCACGACGGGCAGCGCGAGCGCCGGCACGGCGATCAGCAGCGACCTGACGATTTGTGCGCCGGTCGCGCGGGCGATGCCGGTCGTCTTTTCGCGCCGCGTCTCGAAGAACACCAGCACGCCCAGCGCAATCATGCCGACGACTGCCGGCAGCAGGCCACCGGTAAACAGCGCCGCGATCGACACGCCGGTGACCGAGCCGATCGTGATGAGAACGAGGCTCGGCGGAATCGTCTCTGACATTGCACCCGACGACGAGAGCAGGGCCACGAGGTCGCCCTCGTGCGCGCCGCGCCGCTTCATCTCGGGAAAAAGCGCCGGCGCCACCGCCGCCATGTCAGCGGCCTTCGATCCGGAGATGCCGGAGACGAGGTAGATCGCGCCCAGCAGAACGTACTGCAATCCGCCACGGACGTGGCCGAGCAGAGTGGCCAGGAAGTCGACCATCGCCCGGGCCAGGCCCGTCATCTCGATCAGCGCACCGAGGAACACGAACAGCGGCACGGACAGGAGGATCAGCGTCGACATGCCTTCGTCCATCCGGCTGACTACGATGGTGAGCGGCGTGCGCGTCGTAAGTGCCAAGTAGGACAGCGTGGCGATGCCGAATGCGAAGGCAATCGGCACGCCCATGACGACGCACAGCGCGACCATCCCGACGAAGAATATGATCAGGTTGACGTTGCCGAGCGTCGCGAACACCGGCCGCAGCAGCCACAGCCCGATGATCGCCACGGCAAGTACCACGACGGCGGAGGCAACCTGCCGCGCGGTCGCCCGTTCCGCAAGCCGCACCAGCGCAATCAGCATCATCAGCACGGCGCCGACGCCGATCGCGGCAACGCGCACCGCATCATGCAGCTCCAGCGCAGGCGTGGTGATCAGCCACTGATTGGTGATGTACTCCCACGACGGCGACAGGATAAGCAGCACGAACACGATGACGATCAGCGCGCTGACCGTGTCGACCCACGCGCGCCACTGCGGCCGCAGCAGGTTGACGAACGTGGTGAGCCGCATGTGCTCTCCGCGCCGCAATGCGATCACCGCGCCCAGCATCGCGAGCCACAGGAACAGCACCGACGCGAGTTCGTCCGACCACGTCAGCGGTTTGTTGAAGATGTAACGGGAGACAACGCCCGCGAACAGGATGACGATCTCAGCGACGACGAGCAGCGCGGCAGGGACTTCGGTCAGCCAGCCGAGCGCGCGGTCGATGCCGCGAAATCGCGACGGAATGACTACGACGGGCGACGCCGGCTGCATGGTTCAGCGCAGGAGGAGGATTGCGCCCGGGATGGTGAGCAGCGAGCTCGGGCGCTGCAGCCCGAAATCAGCAGCAACGCGCGGTGCCACTGCGGCGAGAGCACGCGCCGACGTGCGCGCCATCCCTCTGCGCGGTCAGGCCAGCTTGCCCGAGTACTGCTCGAGCTTCGCCCACGCCTCGGGGCCGAACTTGGCCTTCCACTCCTCGTAGAAGCCGGCCTTGGTCAACGTGGCGCGGAACGGCACCTTGTCCGGGCTGTTGAAGATGAGACCCTTGGCCTTCAAGTCCGCTTCGACCGTGTCGTTCAGTCTGGCCATGTCCTCGCGTTGTTTCACGACCGCCTCCCCGACATTCTTCGCAATGATCGCCTGCAGGTCCTTCGGCAGTCCCGCCCACATCTTGCCGTTGGCGAGCACCCATTGGCCATCCCACATGTGGCCGGTCAGCGAGCAATACTTCTGCACTTCGTAGAGCTTCGCGATCTGGATGATCGATAGCGGGTTTTCCTGCCCCTCGACGACCTTGGTCTGCAGCGCCGAATAGACTTCGCTGAAGTTGATGGAGGCCGGCGACGCGCCGAAGGCCTTGAACAGCGATGTCCACAGCGGGCTTACCGGCACGCGAATCTTGAAGCCGTTCAGATCGGCAGGCGTGACGATCGGCTTGGTGCTGCTCGTAATCTGCCGATAGCCGTTGTCGAGGCACTTGTCGAAAGTGAAGAGACCGGCCTTGGCGTTGGCCTCGCGAATGAACGCGCCGAGGTCTCC
Organism: Aromatoleum sp.; assembly: GCA_010365205.1. Lineage (GTDB taxonomy): Bacteria > Pseudomonadota > Gammaproteobacteria > Burkholderiales > Casimicrobiaceae > CAIWHR01. The sequence goes on from JAAFGU010000060.1 coordinate 9,416, forward strand.
GTCCATCGCCGACCAGACGGTCGCGTAGTCCTTGAACGCGAACGCGACGCCGTTGATCCCGGCGAGCGGGACCAGCGTCTGCAGGATGAGCCCCGACAGCGGAAAGAAGTCGATCGCGCCGGAGCGCACCTGCGACAGCATATCGGTGTCCCCGCCCAGCTGGTTGTTCGGGAACACCTGGATGTCGACGCGACCCTTGGTCTCCGCCTTGATCTTATCCGCTGCTTCCTTGACGCGAATCGTGCTGGGATGGGTGACCGGAATGTTGTTCGCCCATTTCAGCTGAAACTCCGCGGCCTGCGCGAACGCAGGCCGGATCCCGGCGGCGGCGAGCGCGGCGCTGCCGCCCAGCGTCTGCACGAATTTGCGGCGATCGATGGTCATGGTGCTCTCTCCTCGTGGGGGTGGTTCGAAGCGCTGTCCGGCGCCGCGCCTGCGTGGCGCGCGGCGAATCAATACATGCAGAGCCCGCCGTCGGCGACCAGCGTCGCGCCGTCGACGTACGACGCTTCGGGCGAGACGAGGAAGGCGATGGCGCGCGCGATTTCGAGAGGCATGGCGGCGCGGTTCATCACGCTCATCGATTCGACGCGCTGCCGGTGTGCTGGATCGGCGAACACCTGCGCGATCATCGGCGTCATCGTGGCGCCCGGCGCGATCGTGTTGACGGCAATGCCTTTGGCGGCGAGGGCGCGGGCCGCGTTTTTGGTCAGCGCCAGCACCGCGCCCTTGCTCGCGGCGTAGGCGGCCGTACCCGACAGCC
>JAAFGU010000061.1 GCA_010365205.1 Aromatoleum sp.
GATTGCGTACCAGCCGCTGGCCGAAGCGAGCGTGCTCGTCCTGCTGATCGTTTCGGTCGCGGTGCACTTCGCGCTGACCGGGCTCGGCCTTCTATTCTTCGGCGCCGAAGGTTCACGCACGCCGCCGTTCTCGTCGGAGTCGTTCCAGCTCGCGGGAATCACCGCGAGCGTGCAGAGCGTGCTGGTGGTGTCGACCAGTCTGGCGCTCATCGCGGTGCTCGCGGTGTTCTTCGGGCGGACCTTGTACGGCAAGGCGCTGCGCGCGACGGCCCTGAATCGGGTCGGCGCGCGCCTTGTCGGGATTTCACCGAATCTTGCCGGCACCCTGACGTTCACCCTCGCTGCGCTGGTGTGCGCTTTTTCAGGCGTGCTGATCGGCCCGATCACCACCGTTTATTACGATTCGGGATTTCTGGTGAGCCTCAAGGGGTTCGTCGGCGCGATCATCGGCGGCCTCGTCAGCTATCCGCTGGCGGCGCTCGGCGCGATGCTGGTCGGCCTGCTCGAGGCGTTCGCGTCGTTCTGGGCGAGCGGCTTCAAGGAGGTGATTGTGTTCACGCTGATCATCCCGGTGCTGCTGTGGCGCAGTCTGGCCGCCCATCATCACGACGACGAAGACGAGTAGCCCAACCCCGTGACTCGCGCACGCAAGCTGCCGTTCGGCGTCGTCGGCGTCGTGGGCTTCATCGTCGTCCTGATCGGGGTTCCGCTGCTCGCGCCGCAGTTCTGGGTGACGCTCGGCAATTACGTCGGTCTCTACAGCATTGCCGCGCTGGGGCTCGTGTTGCTCACCGGCGTCGCGGGCCAGACCTCGTTCGGACAAGCGGCCTTTGTCGGGATCGGCGCCTACACGACGGCGATCCTGTCGACGCAGTACGCGATGTCGCCGTGGGTGAATCTGGCGGTCGGCCTGGTGCTGACGATCGCGCTGGCGCTGTTCCTCGGATTCATCACGCTGCGGATGAGGGGTCACTACCTGCCGTTGGCGACAATCGCGTGGGGCATCAGCCTGTACTTCCTGTTCGGCAATCTGGAGTTCATGGGCGGACATACGGGCATCACCAGCATCCCGGCGCTCAACCTGTTCGGTCTCGAGTTGCGTAACGAGCGCTATTTCTATTTCCTGATCTGGGGCATCGCGCTGGCGGCACTTTGGGCCACCGACAACCTGCTCGATTCGCGCCCGGGCCGTGCGATCCGGGCACTCAAGAGCCGGTTGGAAATGGCCGAGGCGTTCGGCGTCGATGCGGCGCGGCTCAAGATCATCGTGTTCGTCTATTCCGCGCTGCTTGCATGCATCTCCGGCTGGCTCTACGCCCACCTGCAACGCTTCGTCAATCCGACGCCATTCGGCATCAACCAGGGCATCGAATATTTGTTCATGGCCGTCGTCGGCGGCGCCGGCAGCGTCTGGGGCGCCGTCGTCGGTGCGACGCTGATCACGCTGGCCAAAGAAGTGCTGCAGGATGTTCTGCCGGCACTGCTCGGCAAAAGCGGTAATTTCGAGATCATCGTCTTCGGCGTACTGATGGTGCTGCTGCTGCAGTTCGCGCGCGACGGCCTGTGGCCGTGGTTCGCGCATCTGCTGCCGCTCCAGACCCCGCCGCCGGTGCCGGAAGCCCCGCCGTTGCCCCCTCGCGCGCGGCCGCCATTGGATGGGCCGTTGCTCGACGTTCGAGCGGCGCGCAAGCAGTTCGGCGGCCTCGTCGCCGTCAATGATCTGTCGTTTTCGATCCGGTCCGGCGAGATCGTAGGGCTCATCGGGCCCAACGGTGCGGGCAAGAGCACGATGTTCAATCTGATCTCGGGTGCGTTGCAGCTCACCGCCGGCGACGTCGTATTCCGCGGTGAGTCGATCGGCAGCCACCGACCGTTCCAGATCGCGCGGCGGGGCATAGGCCGGACGTTCCAGCACGTCAAGCTCCTTCCGCAGATGAGCGTACTCGACAACGTGGCGCTGGGCGCATACCTCCGCGGTTCGACCGACGTGGCGCGCGCGGCGTTTCGCCTCGATCGCGCCGAGGAGGCGCGGACGAAGGCAGAGGCGGCGCGCGCGATCGCCCGCGTCGGGTTGGCGGCGCAGGTTCACGCTGCGGCCGGGAGCCTGCCGCTGGGCAAGCAAAGGATCGTCGAAATCGCCCGGGCGCTGGCTTCCGATCCGGCGCTGCTGCTGCTCGACGAACCCGCCGCCGGGCTCCGTTATCTGGAAAAGGAAGAGCTCGCGCGGCTGTTGCGGCAGTTGAAGGCCGAAGGCATGACGGTATTGCTGGTCGAACACGACATGGACTTCGTGATGGAACTCACCGACCGCCTCGTCGTAATGGACTTCGGCGAGAAACTCGCCGAGGGCCTGCCCTCCGAGATCCAGAAGAATCCTGTCGTGCTCGAAGCGTATCTCGGCGGGGTCTGAACGCCCATGGCTGCCACTTCGACGCCCGCGCTGCTCGATGTCCGCAACCTGCATGTCGCGTACGGCAAGGTCGAGGCCGTTCACGACATTTCGCTGACGGTGCGGCCCGGCACGATCGTGTCGGTGATCGGACCGAACGGCGCCGGCAAGACCACCCTGCTGGCGGCGATCATGGGCTTGCTGCCGGCCAAGGGGAACGTCGCCTATCTCGGAGCATCCGCCGCCGCGCTTTCCGTCGAGCAGCGTGTCGCGCGCGGATTGATCCTGGTGCCGGAGCGCCGCGAGCTCTTCGCCGGGATGAGCGTTGCGGACAATCTCGAGCTCGGCGCGTTCCAGCGTGTGCGCCACGGCGAGCGTGATTGGAAATCGACGTTGCGCGAGGTCTACCGGCGCTTCCCGCGGCTCGAGGAGCGGCGCGACCAGCTGGCAGCCACGCTGTCCGGCGGCGAGCGGCAGATGCTGGCGATGGGACGCGCGATCATGGGCAAGCCGAAGCTGCTGATGCTCGACGAGCCGTCACTCGGCCTGGCGCCTCTGATTGTCCGCGAGATCTTCAGCATCATCTCCGCATTGCGGTCGGCCGGCGTGTCGATCCTGCTCGTCGAGCAGAATGCGCGGGCCGCGCTGCAGGTGTCGGACTACGGCTACGTTCTGGAAGCGAGCGAGCTTGCCTTCGAGGGGCCGAGCGCGGAGCTGGCGGCCAATCCGCGCGTGGCCGCCACGTATCTGGGCAAGGGCGCGGCGGTAGTGGCCGAATCTGCCACGCCGCCGTAATCCCTTCTTCAATAACGGGCATTGGCGCTTGCCGGGAGGCGGCGGAACCGTCGACAATGAGTGCCTGACCGCGTGCCCCACTGCGCAAATGCGGCGCGAACTGCGCGCCCGATTCCTGCCACCGCCGCCGAAGCCCCGGCTTTCCAAGGATCCAGGTGACCGATCTTTCGCTTCCCCCCGTCAACGGCATGCTGCTGGCCGAGGCCGAGCATCTGCTGCTTGCACCCGCCGGTCTCGATCATGCGCATCTGTCGCGCGTGCTGGCGTCGATGCATACGCACGCGATCGATTTCGCCGACCTCTATTTCCAGTATTCGCGGATGGAAAGCTGGAGCCTGGAGGAGGGCATCGTCAAATCAGGCGCTTTCAACATCGACCGCGGCGTCGGCATCCGCGCGGTCCACGGCGACAAGCAGGCTTTCGCCTATTCCGACGACATCACGCTGGCGGCGCTGGAAGAGGCGGCGGCGGCCACGCGAGCCATCGCCCGCCAGGGCAAGTCGGCGGCGGCCGAACTCGACCGCATCGGCGCCGCGCATTCGCTGTACGCGCCGCAGGATCCGATCGCCTCGCTGCTCGAAGACGCGAAAGTGGCGCTGCTCGAACGGGTTGAACGCATGGCGCGCGCGATCGACCGGCGCGTCGTCCAGGTGATGGCCTCGCTCGCCGGCGAATACGAGGCGATCCTCGTGGCCCGCAGCGATGGCCTGGTTGCCGCCGACGTGCGGCCACTGGTGCGCGTCTCGGTGACGGTGATCGTCGAGGAAAATGGTCGGCGCGAACAGGGCCACGCGGGAGGCGGTGGCCGCTTCGACTACGGCTATTTTACCGACGCGGTGCTCGCCGACTACGCCGCAAAGGCGGTCGGGCAGGCGGCGCTCAATCTCGGCGCCCGCGATGCGCCCGCCGGCGCGATGACCGTGGTGCTCGGCCATGGCTGGCCCGGCATCCTGCTGCACGAGGCGATCGGTCATGGGCTGGAGGGTGACTTCAACCGCAAGGGCACGAGCGCGTTTTCGGGCCGCGTCGGGCAGCGCGTCGCGGCGAAGGGAATCACCGTCGTCGATGACGGCACCATCGATCGCCGGCGCGGCTCGCTCAATATCGACGACGAGGGCAACCCGACGCAACGGACGGTGCTGATCGAGGACGGCATCCTGAAGGGCTACATGCAGGATCGCCTGAACGCGCGGTTGATGGGCGTCGAACCGACCGGCAACGGTCGACGCGAGTCGTTCGCGTCGCTGCCGATGCCGCGGATGACCAATACGGTCATGCTGGCCGGTAGCCACGATCCCGCGGAAATCATCGCGTCGGTGCAAAATGGTCTCTATGCCGCCAACTTCGGCGGCGGGCAGGTTGACATCACCAGCGGAAAATTCGTCTTCTCGGCGGCGGAAGCGTGGAAGATCGAAGGCGGCAAGCTTGTTTACCCGGTCAAGGGAGCGACGCTGATCGGAAACGGCCCGGATGCGCTGACGCGGGTATCGATGGTCGGGCGCGACCTGGAAATGGACAGCGGCGTCGGTACCTGCGGCAAGGACGGGCAGAGCGTTCCCGTCGGCGTCGGTCAGCCGACGCTGAAGATCGACGGGTTGACCGTAGGCGGCACGGCGTAGACAGTGGTGGCGGGAGGGCATCGATGAGCACGATGGGGAACGGGATATTGCGCGGCCTAGCGGCGCTGACGCTGGTGGCGGGGTTCGCCCTGTCGACGGGCGCAGGCGCGACGTCGATCACCTGGTCTGGATCCATCAACTACACGTTGGGCGTCGACACGGTGACGCTTTCCGTCGACCGGATCTCCAACAACGACACCTCCGGGACGTCCGGAGCGATTCGCCTCGAATTGTGGGCGTTTCCGGCGGCGTACACCGGCGTCGCGCAGTTCGGATACCGGCTGGCGGCCTACGGCCTCCCACCGTTGCAGTACTTCGGCGTCTATTAGCCCGTCAACAGCGGACCGGTTGCGTACGTCGCTCCGCCGGAGGGCACATGGATTTTCGCGATATTGATTACCGAATACGACGGCAGCACCTCCGACGACGGATACGTCACACGGGACTTTCAGAGTTTCCCGCAGCCGGTGGTCGTCGGACCGGCGGGTGCCAACGTCGTCGAGTACTATTGGGCATCGCGCGACCACTATTTCATCACCGCGGCGGCCGCCGAGATCGCCGCGCTGGATACGGCGCCGCCAGGCGGCTGGGTGCGCACGGGCAAGACATTCAAGGCGCTCGCCACGGCGCAGGCCGGCACGTCTCCGGTCTGCCGGTTCTACATTCCTCCGGCGTTCGGCGACTCCCATTTCTACGGCCGGGGCACCGCAGAGTGCGACGCCACGCACGCGGCTCACCCGGGTTTCGTCTACGAATCGCCGGCGGTGATGTACATGTTCCTGCCCACGCTCGGCGTGTGCGCGGCGGGAACGGTCCCCGTTTACCGCGTGTTCGACGGAAGAATTGACACCAATCACCGCTACACGATCGAACGCAGCGTGCGCGATCAGATGGTGGCGCTGGGCTGGGTGGCGGAGGGCGACGGCCCCGATTTCGTCGTGATGTGCGCGCCGCAGTAGGTTACGCCGCACCCGCGCGCACCGTGCAACGGGCCGCGCGGTATGAACAGGAGACAGTCAATATGAACAAAATATTCGGCACCGCAAGGCGTTCGCTGTCGGCACTTGGACTGACGGCAGCGTTGCTCATGCCGACCGCGGCCCCCGCCGCGACGATCGTCATCGACGGCAATCCCAGCTTCACCTATGACCTTGCCACGGGTCTTGCCGCGTTTACCGTCTACCAGATCGAGAACACGTCGTTCTCCGGCGCGGAGGCCGTGGTGCGGCTCGAGCTCTGGGCGTTCGCGCTTCCGTACACGGGATCGCCGCAGCCGGGGTATCGGCTCGCGACATGCCCGTTGGCCTCGCCGCTGCCGCCGCTGTCACTGGTCATGGATATCCGCTGCAAGGCGCTGCCGTTCACGCCGCCTCCCGACGGAACGTGGACGCTTGCGCTGCTCGCCGCCGAGTACACCGGAGCGCCGACCGACGACGGCTATGCGCCGCGCGACTATCGCAGCTACAGCCCAACAGTCGTGTTCGGCGCGTTGCGGCCGTCGTCGCCGCTGGTCGCGGTCGAGTTCTACTGGGCGGCGCGCGACCACTACTTCATCACGGCGGCGCCCGCCGAAATCGCCGCGCTGGACGCGGGGCCGCCGGACGGCTGGGTGCGCACCGGGTCGACGTTTCCGGTTTACGACCTGCCAGCCGCCGGGCAAAATCCCCTGCCCGGGACGACTCCCGTGTGCCGCTTCTACCTGCCGCCTCCGTTCGGCGACTCCCACTACTATTCGGCGTCGCCCGACGAGTGCGCGGCGGTAAGGGCGAAGTTCCCGGGGTTCACCTTCGAATCGCCGGACGTGTTCTACCTGGTGCTGCCCGACACGCTGGCCGGCGTGTGTCCGCCCGGCACTGCGATTGTCTATCGGCTGTGGAACCAGCGCGCGGATACCAACCATCGCTACACGACCAACGTCATCCTGGTCCAGCAGACCCTCGCGCGCGGCTACGTGCTGGAAGGCTACGGACTCACCAGCGCCTCGATGTGCGCGCCACCCTACTGATGTACTGACTCCGCACACCGGCGCGGCGCGCCGGCGTCAGTGCAGGGGTCCGGCGGGCGGCGCCGGGGCGAGAATCGCGGGTGCAGGCGATGCGTGATGCAGCACCATTCGCCATCCCGATGGCGTGCGCAGGAACACGTTGGTGACGAACGCGGCGCCCCGGGGGTTGCCGTCGCTGCCCGCCGACACGTGCTCGATCGCGTTTTGCATCGCCAGGCCCACCGTCTCGATGACGGCAATCTGGTCGAGCCGGAACTTGAGCCGCGTGTCGCCGGCAAACAGCTGTTCCCATCCGGCCCGCACGGCATCGTAGCCGACCAGCCGCGTGCCGCCCGGATGCACGCAAACGATTTCCTCGTCGTCGGCCCAAGTCGACATCATCGTATCGATGTCCCCGGCCTCGAAGGCCTGATAGAACGCGAGCGCCGCATCGGAAGGCGTCGTGTAGATCGGAGGCGTGCGGGACTTGGCCATGGCAGGTGCGAGTGATGGGCGATCTCAATCGGTGTCGTCGAGCATGGCGTCACTGCGTGCCAGTTGCAGCGCGTCGCGCGCCAGATCATACACGCCGGCCGGCGCGAGATCGCGCATGCATTTGAAGTGCTTGAGCGGGCATTCACGCTTGAAACACGGGCTGCACGCGATATCGATCTTCGCGACCACCGCCAGGGCCGAAATCGGCGGCGTGTAGAGTGGGGACGACGAGCCGAACAGCGCCACCAGCGGCGCGCCCACGGCCGCCGCCGCATGCATCAGGCCGGAGTCATTGCTGACGACGACCTTCGCGACGGACAGCAGGTCGATCGCGGTGCCGATGTCGGTGCGTCCGGTCAGGTCGAGCATGTGCCGCGCCGTCTCGCCCGCCGCCTGCAGCACCGAGCTTGCGGCGAGGCTGTCGTTGGGCGAACCGACCAGCCACACCTGCATGCCGTCTCCGAGGAAGCGTGCGGCGAGTTCGGCGAAATGCGTGGGCGGCCACCGCTTCGCCGGACCGTACTCGGCGCCCGGGCACAGAATGGCCACGGGTTTGGTGAGGCGCAGGTGCAACGCGCGCATCGCGGCGGCGCGGTTCGCCGCATTCGGTATCAATCCCGGTTCTGGCGGAAACGGAACCAGCGCTCCGGGCTGCGCCGCCAGCGCGACGAAGCGGTCGACCAGTCGCGGCAACGCCTTGCGATCGAGCTTGCGAACGTCGTTGACGAGTCCCCAGCGCCCTTCGCCGCGGTACCCGGTCCGGCGCGGAATTCGCGCCAGCCACGGGATCAATGCCGACTTCCACGAGTTCGGCAGCACGAAGGCGCGCGTGTAGCCGTTCGGTCGCAGTTCGCGCGCGAGGGCCTTGCGCACGGCCCAGTCGAATCGACCGTGACCGCTTGTCGTTTCGATGATGCGGCGGACGCCGCGCATCCGCGCATAGACCGGCGCGCACCACGCCGGCGCCAGCACGTCGACGATCGGGTCCTCGTACGGATCGCGCAGCAGCGCGATCAGCGGCTCGGACAGGATGGCATCGCCGACCCACGATGGCGCGACGAGCAGGATGCGCTCGCTCATCGGCGCCGGCGCCCTTCGCGCGCAACGGGCGCGGGAACGCAGGACACGGCGCCGGCAGCGGGAGGCGCCGCGCCCCGATTCATCTCAGTGGCCGCCGCTCTTCGGCGGTCCGCCCGCGAGCTGGTAACGCGTGCCGCAATACGGACACATCGCCTCGCCGGTGACCGCGACATCGAGGAACACGCGCGGATGGCTCGACCACAGCGGCATCCGCGGATTAGGGCAGAACACCGGCAGGTCCTTCGGCAGAACGGCGACGACAAAGGCTTCCTTCACGTCCGCCATCGTCACACCTTGGCCAGCCACGCTTTTTTCGAGGCATTGCGGCCGTGCACCGTGTCGAAGTAGAGCGCCTGCAGCTTCGCCGTCACGGGACCACGCATTCCGCCGCCGATGACGCGGTTGTCCAGTTCGCGGATCGGCGTGACTTCCGCGGCGGTGCCGGTGAAAAAAGCCTCGTCGGCGCAATAGACCTCGTCGCGCAGGATGCGCCGTTCGTGGATGTGCACTCCGAGCTCCCGCGCCAGGACCATCACGGTGTCGCGCGTGATGCCCTTCAACGCGCCGGAGCCGATGTCCGGCGTGTGCAGATCGCCGTTGATCATCAGGAAGATGTTCTCGCCGGAACCTTCCGACACGTAGCCCTGTGCGTCGAGCAGCAGCGCCTCGTCGTAGCCATCGTGCGTCGCCTCCTGGTTCGCGAGGATCGAATTCAGATAGTTGGCGCAGGCCTTGGCGCCGGTCATCGTGATGTTCACATGATGGCGGGTGAACGACGACGTCTTGACCCGGATGCCTTTTTCGAGGCCTTCGGCACCGAGATAGGCGCCCCACGGCCACGCGGCGATCGCCACGCGCACCGGATTCGATTTGGCGGCGACGCCCATCGCTTCGGATCCGTAGAACGCGATCGGGCGGATGTAGCAGGAATCGAGCTTGTTGTCGCGCACGCAGGCGAGTTGCGCGGCGTCGATCTCGTCCTTGTTGAACGGAATCTTCATGCCGAAGATGTGCGCCGAGCGGAACAGCCGGTCGGTATGGTCGCGCAGGCGAAAGATCGCCGGGCCGTCCGCCGTCTTGTACGCCCGCACGCCCTCGAACACGCCCATGCCGTAATGCAGCGTATGCGTGAGCACATGGGTCGTGGCGTCGCGCCACGGCACCATCTTGCCGTCGTACCAGATCCAACCGTCACGGTCTGCCATCGACATGGCGGGGTCTCCCTGCAATGAAACGTGGATTTTAGCCGAAAACCCCGGTCGCCCCTGCGGATTCGGTCGCGCGGCGTGTCGGCAGAGGCGGGACGGCGAGCGGCGATGGCGGTGCTGGCGGCGCCCGAACTCGCGCGCTCAGGGCGCGAGCTTCCTCCCGCGTGAAGGCAATTCCGCCGTCCAGGGGCCGCCGAATACGTTGCGCCACAACGCGTCGACCGCAGCGCGCTCGCGGGTCTGCGTCTGTCGCGGAACCCGCGCGTGCGCAGCGCCGGTCAAGCGGATCTGATGCTGCAACCGGCGGTAGTCCCGGTAGGCATCCGCTGCGGCCGCGGCGATGTCGGAGGGGACGAGACCGAGCCGGCCGGCAATCGCCAGCAGCGCGATGTTGCCGGCATTGCGCGTGAGTTCGGCGTGATCGTGGGCGTGCGCGAGGACCAGGGACTGCACGGCAAATTCGACATCGACCATGCCGCCCGCGTCGTGCTTGAGGTCGAAGCGGTCGGTCGCATTGGGATGGCCGGCGTGCATCTTGCGCCGCATCTCGAGGACGTCGAAGCGCAGCGCGGCGGGATCGCGCGGCCGGCGCAGGA
>JAAFGU010000062.1 GCA_010365205.1 Aromatoleum sp.
CGACGTCCGCCGCTACGCGCCGCTGACGCGCGCCGACGCCGTCGCTGCGCTGCTGCGCGAAACGAGGACGGTCGCCGTTGTCCGGCCACCCGCGTCGGCGCTCGACCGCAGTCCGTTGCGACCACCGCGCGGGAACGCAACCGAGGCCACGGCGGCCGCCGCGGCCACCGAGGCCGACAAGAAGGCGTTCCAGCAGCAGCAGGTGCGTGAAGGGCTGGAACTGCGCGGCTGGTGGATCCAGGAAATGCTGACGACGCCGACGCCGCTGACCGAACGGATGACGCTGTTCTGGCACAACCATTTCGTGTCGAGCCAGCAGAAGGTGAAGATCGCGCGGCTGATGTATGCACAGAACGTCACGCTGCGCGCCAATGCGCTGGGCAATTTTCGCACGCTGCTGCACGCGGCGGCGCGCGATCCGGCGATGGTCGTCTACCTCGACAGTGCCCAGAACCGGCGCGGCGCTCCCAACGAAAACTTCGCGCGCGAGGTGATGGAGCTTTTCACGCTGGGCGAGGGCCACTACGGCGAGCAGGACATCCGCGAAGCGGCACGTGCATTCACCGGCTGGAGCATCGACCGCGAGAGCGGCGAATTCGTGTTCCGTCGCTTTCTGCACGACCCGGGCGTGAAGACGGTGTTCGGCCGCAGCGGCCGCTTCGACGGCGACGCGGTGCTCAACATCCTGCTCGCGCGTCCGGAGACCGCGACCTTCCTGACGGCGAAACTGTGGCGCGAATTCGTCTCGCCCGAACCGGATCCGGTCGAGGTCGAGCGCATCGCGAAGCATTTCCGCGAATCGAATTACGACCTCAAGATCGTGCTCGCGGAGCTCCTGACCAGCGACGCGTTCTACGCGAAAGAAAACCGCGGCGTGCTGGTGAAGTCTCCGGTCGAGCTCGTCGTCGGCACGCTGCGCCAACTCGACCTCGACGCCGCGGGCGCCGTGCCGTTCGCGGTGGCCGCCGCGAGCATGGGCCAGAACCTGATGTCGCCGCCCAACGTAAAGGGCTGGCCCGGCGGCGAGACGTGGATCAACACGACGACCCTACTCGCCCGCAAGCAGTTCCTCGATCGCCTCCTGCGCGCCGACGAGCCCGCGGCGCCGGCAATGACCGCGGCGGTGCCGGGAAACGAAGACGCCATGGCGCAGAACATGCTGCGTAAGGGCGGGGGCATCCCGAAAAAAGCCGTCGCGCCGAGCGGCCTGACTGACGTCGACAAGATGCGTCAGCAGCGCTTTCTGCTCCAGGCCGAGCGTGGGATCGCCAGCATCCATTTCGACAGCGCGCGCTGGATTGCGCAGTTTCCGGGCGCATCGGCGGCCGAGCGAGCGCAGGCGGCGCAGCGGCTGGTGCTCGCGACCGCGCCGCAGCATGCGCCGGATTATTCGGCCGACTCACTGACGTTCGTGCGCGGGCTGGCACTCGACGCCGCGTATCAGCTCAAGTGACCCGGAGGACGACGATGGATCGCCGCAGGTTCCTGAACACCGCCGTCGGCGTCGCGGCGCTTGGTCCGCTCGGGCTCAATCTGTCGTGGGCCGCGGTACCCGCCGGCGCCGATTACCGCCGCCTGCTCGTCCTGATCGAGTTGAAGGGCGGCAACGACGGGCTCAACACGCTGGTTCCGTACACCGACCCCGCCTATTACGCTCTGCGGCCCAAACTCGCGATTCCGCGCGACCAGGTGGTGCAATTGTCGGACCGCGCAGGCTTGCATCCGGCGCTGGCGCCGCTGTCCGCGTTCTGGAAGGATCGGCAGCTCGCCGTGCTGCAGGGCGTGGGCTACCCGGCCCCCAATCTTTCCCATTTCCGCTCCATCGAGATCTGGGACACCGCATCGAAGAGCGAGGAATACGTGCAGGACGGCTGGCTCGCTCGCACCTTCGCCGCAGTGCCGCCGCCGCGCACGTTCGCCGCCGATGGCGTGATCGTCGGCTCCAACGACCTCGGACCGCTGGCGGGCAGCGGCGCCCGCGCCGTCTCGCTGGCCAATACCGAACAGTTCCTGCGCCAGTCGCGGCTCGCCATTCCCGAGGGGCAGGCGAATAACAAGGCGTTCCAGCACATCCTGAAGGTCGAGGCCGACATCGTGCAGGCGGCGGCGCACCTCGACGCTCGCCATCCGTTCAAGACCGAGTTTCCGCCGGGCGCATTCGGCAACGCGATCAAGACCGTATGTCAGGTCGTCGCCAACCCCGCGGGGGTGGCGGTCGTCCGCGTCACGCTCACCGGTTTCGATACGCACAGCGGCCAGCCGACTACGCAGGCGCGACTGTTGAGCGAGCTTGCTCAAGGGATCGTCGCGCTCAAATCGGCGCTGGAAGAACTGCGGCGCTGGGACGACACGCTGGTGCTGACCTACGCGGAGTTCGGCCGCCGGCCCAGGGAAAACCTGTCGCTGGGCACCGACCACGGGACGGCCAGCGTCCACTTCGCCGCGGGCGGGCGCGTCGCCGGCGGGTTCTACGGCGAGCAAGCGTCGCTCGCCGGCCTCGGCGCCGACGGCAATCCCGGCTACGCGCTCGATTTCCGCAGCGTCTACGCGACGGTGCTCGAGCGTTGGTGGGGCGTGCCGGCGACGGCGCTGGGCGGCAAGTTCACGCCGGTCGCGTTTCTGCGCGCCTGATCCGGAATCCGCCGCCGGCGAGCACGGTTACGCCGTGGCGTTGGCATCCCACGCGGCGATGAATTCCTGCCAGTGCGGCGCGTTGGTCGCCGCGATTTTCTCGCGCGCGAGTGAAATTTCCTTCGCGTACTCGCCGGCCGAGAGTTCACCGCGCAGCAAGCGGAACCGCTGGTAGACGAGGTAGGTGTTCATCACGTCGGTTTCGCAGTAGCGGCGGACGTCGTCGAGCTTTCCGGCGCGTACCGCCGCATGCACCTCGCTGCCATCCATGCCGAGCTTCCCCGGAAAACCGCACAGCCGCGCCATCGCGTCGAGCCCCGCGTACGCGCGCGGCTGATACATCGCCATCACGTCCATCACGTCGAGATGCCGCGTGTGATAGCGGCCGAGGTAGCTGTTCCACTTGAACTCGCGGTCGTCGTCGCCCCAGTCCCAGAACTTCGCGGCGGTGACACCGTGGATCAGCGCGCGATGGTTGAGCACGGGCAGGTCGAAGCCGCCACCGTTCCACGATACGAGCTGCGGCGTGTGCTTGTCGATCAAATCGTAGAAACGGCGGATCAGTTCCGGCTCGTCGTCTTCCGGCGTCCCTACCGACGCGATGCGGAAGTTGCCGCCGTCGCGCAGCGCGCAGGCAATCGCCACCACCTTCTGGTAAAGGAGCGGCAGGAAATCGCTGCCGGTCTGCGCGCGCCGCTGCTGCGTGATCCAGTCGACGACCGCGTCGTCGGCGAGCGCCGGCGCGACGCCATGAACGCGGCGCAGGCCCGCGACGTCGGGAACGGTTTCGATGTCGAAAACGAGAATGGGCGCCATCGCGTGCCGATCGGTTGGGCGGCGCGCCGCGCGCTTTGCGGCGCGGGGCGGGTCAGGTCAGGTCGGGAACACCCCGGTGGAGAGGTAGCGGTCGCCGCGGTCGCAGACGATGAACACGATCGTCGCATTCTCGACCTCGCGCGAGATTCGCAACGCAATGGCGCAGGCGCCGCCGGACGAAATCCCGCAGAAGATGCCCTCCTCGCTCGCGAGCCGGCGTGTCATCGTTTCGGCCTCCGACTGCGACACCAGTTCGACCCGGTCCACACGCGATCGGTCGAAGATCTTCGGCAGATAGGCGTCCGGCCACTTGCGGATGCCCGGGATCTGCGAGCCTTCTTCCGGCTGCGCGCCGATGATCCGGATCGCGGGATTCTTTTCTTTCAGGAACCGGGAGACGCCCATGATGGTGCCGGTCGTCCCCATCGCCGAAACGAAATGCGTGATGCCGCCGTTGGTGTCGCGCCAGATTTCGGGGCCGGTTCCGCGATAGTGCGCCAACGGGTTGTCCGGGTTGGCGAACTGGTCGAGGATGATGCCGCGGCCCTCGGCGCGCATCCGTTCGGCCGTGTCGCGCGCGTTTTCCATGCCGCCGGCCTTCGATGTCAGGACCAGTTCCGCGCCGAATGCGCGCATCGACTGCCGCCGTTCGAGCGACTGATTGTCGGGCATCACCAGGATCATCCTGTAGCCCTTCGCCGCCGCGACCATCGCCAGCGCGATGCCGGTATTGCCGGACGTCGCCTCGATCAGCGTGTCGCCGGGTCGAATGTCGCCGCGTTTTTCGGCTTCGACGATCATCGACAGCGCCGGGCGATCCTTCACCGATCCCGCGGGGTTGTTGCCCTCGAGCTTGCCCAGGATGACGTTCGACGTGGCGCCGGGCAGGCGTTGCAGTCGGACTTGCGGCGTGTTGCCGATGGTCGATTCGAGCGTGGAATGCATGGGCGACAGCGTTCGCCGGGCAGCGGCAACAGGCGGATTGACCAGACGTGGAATGACGTGCTGCCATTGTAGCCGAGCACGATTGCCGACCCGGTAGGCGGCGGAAGTGGCCGGAAAACAAAAACCCCGCCATGCGGCGGGGTCCTCGTTGCTGCAACGCGCGACGAGCCGTTACTTCTTCGGCGCGGCGTCCTTCGCAGCCGGTTCGGCCTTGGCAGGCTTGTCCTTCGTCGCCTTGTCGGCCTTGGCTTTGTCCTTCGCGGCCTTGTCTTCCTTTGCCTTCGCGGCCTTGGCTTCCTTGTCGGCCTTGTCCTTCGCCGCCTTGTCGGCCTTCGCCTTTTCTTTCGCCGCCTTCTCTTCCTTGGCCTTGGCCGCCTTGTCGTCCTTGGCCTTGGCGTCAGCTTCGGCCTTCATGGTTTTGGCATCCTTCTTCGGCTCGGCCTTGGCCGCAGCGGGAACGGCGGCCATCGGCGCAGCAGCAGCCGGAGCGGCCTTAGGTGCGGGGGCCATGGCTGCCGGAGCAGGCGACGCAGCCATCGGCGCCGCGGCAGGGGCCTTCGGCGCGGGGGCCATTGCAGCCGGGGCCGTTGCCGGAGCCATCGGCGCTGCAGAGGCGGCCTTGGCGGGCTCGGCCTTCGGCTTTTCGATCTTGGTTCCGGCCGGAAGCGTGGTCGGGCCCGATACGCTCAGATCGGTCTTCAGCTTGTCGAACGTGATATCGCCGACGCCTTTGACGTCCTTGATCTGTTCGACCGACTTGAATGGTCCGTTGGCCTTGCGGTAATCGATGATCGCCTGGGCCTTGACCGGACCGATGCCGTTCAGAGCCTCGAGTTCTTCCTTGGTCGCCGTATTGATATTCACGGCAGCAAGCGCCATCCCCGAAAACAGCAGGGCGGCGATGAGCAACATAATCCGTTTCATTCGTTTCTCCGGGTCGTTGTTATAAGCGGGTACGCCGTACCTGAGCCGAATGGGCCCGGTACGGCGTCTAAAACGCCCGGAGCGTCATATGGGTTGACCGGACGACCCTCGAACGCTGCGAGCGGTTGCTGGCCCGCCGGCCAACCCGGGACCGTCAGGGCTTGCCCGTTGACGCGTCGCGCTTGGCGGCGGCCGAGGCGTCACCGCGCGGCGGACGGATGCCGGACAGGTCCGCCTTGGCCACCGTCTTGACACCCGTGCTGGGGCCGACCACCGAGAGGTCGCCCTTGATCTTCTCGAACCGCTTGGCGCCCATGCCCTTCACGTCCTTCAGTTCCTCGACCGACTTGAACGGACCGTGTGCCTTCCGGTGGTCGATGATCGCCTGCGCCTTCGCAGGACCCACGCCCGGCAGCGCGACCAGTTCGTTCTTCGACGCCGTGTTGAGATTGATCGCGGCAAGCGCGAAACCCGGTACGACAAGCCCGAGTGCGATGAGCCATTGCTTCATTGAAGCCTCCTTGGATGACAGCCACCGTGCCTGCCGGATCGCGCGATGCGCGGCGGCGGCACGTGGCGAGGAGACTAAGCGGCGTGACGGCGCCGCGAAATTCGCCGTCGGGTCTAGGTCGGACGGATGTCGTTCGTTGCGGACGGCGGGTCGTTTCAGCCCGCCGCCGCCGCGAGGCTGCGTACATAGCGGCCGACGCCCTCATCCACGCCCATCATCGGTGCCCGATAGCCGGCCGTGCGCAGGCGCGTCAAGTCGGCCTCGGTGCAACTTTGGTACTTGCCGACGAGTGCCGCCGGGAACGGGACATATTCGATCGCCCCCGCGCGCACCAGCTCGGACAGCGGAAGCGGCGGCAGGCCGGCGAGAGCACGGCAGGCGTTGATCGTCGCCGCCGCGACATCGTTGAACGTCGACGCCTTGCCGCTGCCGAGGTTGAATATTCCGGCGCGTTCGGGATGCTCGAGGAAGTCGAGATTGACCTTCACCACATCTTCGACCGACACGAAGTCGCGACGCTGGTCACCCGCCGCGTAACCGTCCGCGCCCTCGAAGACGCGGACCCGGCCGTCGGCGCGGTACTGGCTGAAGAAGTGGAACGCGACCGACGCCATCCGCCCCTTGTGCGTCTCGCGCGGCCCGTAGACGTTGAAATAGCGAAAACCGGCCACCTGCGCCGTCCGCTCCGCCAGCATCCGGCGGACGTACTGGTCGAACAGGAACTTCGAGTAGCCGTAGACGTTCAGCGGCGCCTCATGCGCGCGCTCCTCGCGGAATACCTTGCCCCCGCCGTAGACCGACGCGCTCGACGCATAGAGAAACGGCACGTCGTTGTTCTGGCACCACTCGAGCAGCGCCACCGAATAACGGTAGTTGTTGCGCATCATGTACCGGCCGTCGGTCTCCATCGTGTCCGAACACGCGCCCTGATGGAAGACCGTGGCGATGTCGTCGTCGAAATCGCCGTCGGCCAGACGAGCGAGGAATTCCTCCTTGTCCACATAGTTAGCGATCTCGCAGTCGACGAGGTTCCGGAACTTGTCGGCGTGCGCGAGATTGTCGACGGCGAGGATGCGCGTTTCGCCGCGCGCGTTCAGCGCCTTGACGAGGTTGGCGCCGATGAAGCCCGCGGCGCCGGTGACGACGGTGTACACGATATTCGCCTTTGCGGTCAGAGTTCGAGATCGATGTGCCCGACCTGGGTGGTGACGATCGGCACGCGCGGCGTCACCGCGCACAGAAGCTCGTAGCCGACGGTCGACGCGGCGCTGGCGACGTCGTCGACCGGCAGCCCCTCGCCCCACAGCACCACGGGGCTGCCGATCGTCGCTTCGGGCACCTCGGTGACATCCACCATCAGCATGTCCATCGACACCCGGCCGGCGGTCCTCGCCTTCTTGCCGCAGACCAGCACCGGCGTGCCGTTCGGCGCGTGCCGCGGATAGCCGTCCGCGTAGCCGCACGCAACGACGCCGATCCGGTGCGCGCGCGACGCCGTGTACGTGGCGCCATAGCCGACGCTGTCGTTCGGCTTCAGGTCCTGCACCGCGATGATTTCCGAGCGCAGCGTCATCACCGGCTGCACGCCGATCATCTCGGCCGTGTCGTAGGGAAACGGCGTCGCGCCGTAGAGCATGATGCCGGGCCGCACGATGTCGCCGCCGACCTCTTTGTACCGGACAACTCCGGCCGAGTTGGCGATCGAACGCGGATACGGCAGGCCCTTGCAGGCGCGTTCGAACGCGGCGATCTGGTCGTTCACGCCGTCGTCGTCCTCGGCACGGGCGAGATGGGTCATCAATCGCAGCGCGGCCACCGAATCGCAGTGGTTGAGCCGTTCCACCAGCAGGGACACGTCCGCAGGACTGACGCCCAGTCGGTTCATGCCGGTATTGATCTTGAGAAATACTTCGAGCGGTCGGTCGAGGTGCGCGGTCTCCAGCATCCGGACCTGGTCGGCATGGTGGACGACGACGCCCAGGCGCTTCGCGGAGATTTCCTTGAGCTCGTCGGTCGCGAAAAACCCTTCGAGCAGCAGAATACGACGCGTGTAATGACCGGCGCGCAGGCCGATCGCCGCATCGAGCTCGACCAGCGCCAGACCGTCGGCGTCGGCGAGCGCCGGCAGCACCCGCGCGAGTCCGTGTCCGTACGCGTTCGCCTTCACCACGGCCAGCAGCTGCGTCTTCGGTGCGCATGCGCGGACGCGCGCGACGTTCGCCGTGAGCGCCGCGAGATTCACCTGGGCATAGAGCGGTCGGGCCATTGCGCGCGATTCGGGAGTCGGTCGGATTCGGGAGGGGCGGCAGCGCCGATATGGTATAAAGCGCGGGCTGCGGGCGGCACCCCTGAAAGTATACCTAATGCCCGTCGTCCACTTTGCGCCGGTGACGGCGCCCCCGCCACGTCCCGGAGGACGATGAAGGCCGGCTTTTACACGATCATGGCAGCGCAGTTCTTTTCGTCGCTCGCCGACAATGCGCTGCTGATCGCCGCAATCGCGTTGCTGCGCGAGCAGCACGAACCGATCTGGATGACGCCGGCGCTGAAGCAGTGCTTCGTGGTGTCCTATGTCCTGCTGGCGCCGCTGGTCGGCGCGTTCGCCGATTCGATGCCGAAGGGCACAGTGATGCTGTTGTCCAACGGCATCAAGTTCAGCGGTTGCCTGTTGATGCTGCTGTCGCTGCATCCGCTCGCGGCATACGCGGTCGTCGGCGTCGGCGCCGCCGCGTATTCGCCGGCGAAGTACGGAATCCTTACCGAGCTGCTCCCGGCGCGGCAGCTCGTCATCGCTAACGGCTGGATCGAGGGCACGACCGTCGGTTCGATCATCCTCGGCGTGCTGCTCGGCGGTGCGCTGATCAGCCGCAACGTGGCGACGATGCTGCTCGGTTTCGACCTTCCGGTCTGGGACACCGGCATCGAAACGCCGCCCGAGGCCGCGATCTCCGTGATCATGGGCCTCTACGTGGTCGCCGCCATCTTCAACTGGTATATCCCGGACACCGGCGTCGATCACCGGATGGTAAGCCGGAATCCGATTTTCCTGATCCGCGAGTTCGTGCACTGCAACGCGCTGCTCTGGCGCGACCGGCTCGGCCAGATTTCGCTGGCGACGACGACGCTGTTCTGGGGCGCCGGCGCAACGCTGCAGTTCATCGTCATCGACTGGGCGGCGCGCGCGCTGGGGCTCAATCTCTCGCAGGCCTCGATGCTGCAGGGCGTCGTGGCGATCGGCATCGCCGCCGGCGCGGTAATTGCGGCGAAGATCGTCTCGCTGCGCGGATCGGTGAGCGTGCTGCCGGTCGGCGTCGTCATGGGCGGCGTGGTGATCTCGATGATCTGGGTGACGCAGACACCGGTGGCGATGGTGCTGATGGTGGCGATCGGCGCCTGCGCCGGCTTCTTCGTCGTGCCGATGAACGCGCTGCTGCAGCACCGCGGTCACGTGCTGATGGGCGCCGGTCACTCGATCGCCGTGCAGAACTTCAACGAGAACATCGGCATTCTCGTCATGGTCGGCCTGTACACGGTGATGGTCCGCTACGGCTTGTCGGTCGATGTCGCGATCGTGATCTTCGGACTCTCCGTCTCTTCGCTGATGGCGCTGGTGATGCTGCGGCACCGGATCAATCAGGCGCACGGGGACTCGCTGCACTTGATCGGCATGGACAAGCCCGGAGGCGGGGATGGGCTCTGATGGCCAGTATGCGCGGCCACCGATGACCACTGCGGGCCATTGCGTGGCCACGGAGAGGCCCGCCACAGCGGGCTACAGCACCACCGGCCGGTCCGGAAGTTCGTTCGCCCCGGCACGGCCATCGCGCGGGAAGTGCTGCGCGAGCAATGCGTTGATCTCGACGATCCCGGCCTCGACGCCTTCGGCGTAGCGACCCGCACCGAACGCCGACTCCATCCGCCTGCACACGGCCGTCCAGGCCGCATCGCCGACGCGCCGATGGATGCCGCGGTCGGCGACGATCTCGACGACGCGGTCGGCGAGCAGCAGATAGACGAGGACGCCGCAGTTCTCCTCGGTGTCCCAGGTCCGAAGCTGACCGAATACCTCGAGCGCTCGCTCGCGCGCCGGCAGGTGCTTCAGGACCCGGCCCAGCGGCAACGCCGGTTCGACCGCGAACTGCACCTGCCCGCGATGACGATGCTCGCCGTCTGCGATTGCCTTTTCGATGCGCACGAGATCGGCTTTCGAAAACGCACGGCGCACGTCGCGGTGGTCGGTCGCGAGGTGCCGCCAGAATCGGTAAGGTTTGCGCCAGGGCATCGTCATTCCTTGCGTCCGAATCGCCG
>JAAFGU010000483.1:0-1540 GCA_010365205.1 Aromatoleum sp.
TCGTGCGGCAGCACGAATTGCAGGGGCTCCACCAGATGCGGCGCCTGCCGCAGGACGACCTCGCGCTCGGCCAGCGATTCGCGGACCAGGCGGAACTCGTAGTACTCGAGGTAGCGCAGGCCGCCGTGGATCAGCTTGGTGCTCCACTGCGACGTTGCCGATGCGATGTCGTCCTGCTCCACCGCCAGCACCCTGAGGCCGCGGCCGGCCGCGTCGCGGGCGATTCCGGCGCCGTTGATCCCGGCTCCTACGACCAGGAGATCGAACTCGGGAACGGCGGCGGGCATGAGCGCAACGATGAATGACGACGATCCCATTCTACCGCAGCGACGCCGCGCTCACCGCCGCGCGCCGGGTTGCGTTACCATTTCTCCTTCGCCGTTCTTCCCGCCACCGCATTCACCGGCGGCGCCGTCGGAGCCCCGCCATGAAACTCGTCCCCGAAATCGCCGCGCTGGTCCCCGAGATGAAATCCTGGCGCCATCACCTTCACGCGCATCCGGAAACCGCGTTCGAAGAGATTGCGACCAGTGCGTTCGTCGCCGACAAGCTGAGCTCTTTCGGTCTCGAGGTCCATGCGGGACTGGCCAAAACCGGCGTCGTCGGCGTGCTGCGCGCAGGCAATGGCGGCGACGCCATCGGCCTGCGCGCCGACCTCGATGCACTGCACATTCACGAAAAGACCGGCGTCATCCATGCGTCGCGCAACGCCGGGAAGATGCACGCCTGCGGCCACGACGGGCACACGACGATGCTGCTCGGCGCTGCGTCGGCACTGGCGCGGACGAAGCGCTTCGACGGCACCGTCTACTTCATCTTCCAGCCGGCGGAGGAGAACGAGGGCGGCGGGCGGGTCATGGTCGAGGAAGGCCTGTTCGATCGCTTTCCCATGCGCGCGGTATACGGGATGCACAACTGGCCGAAGATGCCGGTCGGGACCATCGCGGCGAAGGCCGGTCCGCTGATGGGCGCCTACGACATCTTCGAGATCGTCGTCACCGGCAAGGGCGCGCACGCCGCGATGCCGTACCAGGGCAAGGACCCGATGCTGTTCGCCGCGCACGCGATCAACGCGCTGCAGACGATCGTCGCGCGCAACCTGCATCCGCTCGACGCCGGCGTGGTCAGCGTCACGCAGGTCCACGGCGGCGACACCTGGAACGTCATCCCGCAGGAAGTCGTGCTCCGCGGCACCGTGCGGACCTTCAAGCGCGAGGTGCAGGATCTGATCGAGCAACGGATGCGCACCATCGTCGGCGGCATTGCCGCGATGTTCGAAATGAGCGCGACGCTGCGCTACGAGCGCCGCTATCCGGCGACGATCAACTCGGAAGACGAGGCGCGGCACGCGGTCACGGCGGCGAGCGCCGTCGTGGGCGCCGCGAACGTCGACACCGACCCGGTACCCGAAATGGCCAGCGAAGACTTCGCGTTCATGCTCCAAGCGAAGCCCGGCTGCTACATCTGGCTGGGCGCGGGCCGCGGGCCGGAGACGCCGGGCCTGCACCATCCCCATTACGACTTCAACGACGACGCGCTG
>JAAFGU010000483.1:1597-2952 GCA_010365205.1 Aromatoleum sp.
GTGACGATTACGGGACGGCGGCCGCCGCCGTCTCGACCACGCCCGCCGCGACGAATCCGTCGATCTCCGCATCGCTGTAGCCATGCTCGCGCAGCAGTACGCGCGTGTGTTCCCCCAACAACGGGGCAGCGCGGTCGATGCGTGTCGGCGTCTCCGAGAAGTGAACCGGACAGCCGATCGCGCGGGTGGGACCCGCCTGCGGATGCGTGAGCTCGACCACCATGTGCCGGGCCAGCGCCTGCGGATGCGTGAGCGCCTGGCCGACCGAGTGCACCGGGCCGACCGGGACGCCGGCGGCGTCGAACGCGGCGATCCATTCGGCTTTCGTCCGCGTACCGAGGACCGCATTCATCGCCGCGGCGAGTGTGTCGAGGTTCGCCATTCGCGCGGAGTTCGTGGCAAAGCGCGGATCGTCGCGCCATTCGGGATGGCCGAGCACATCGGCGATGCGCTCCCAGTTCGCCTGATTGGCACCTCCGATATTGAGCCAGCCGTCGCGCGCGCGGAACGCCTGGTAGGGCGCGGTCAGCAAATGCGCCGACCCGGTCGGCGCGGGCGACTCGCCGGTCGCGAAATAGCTCGCAGCATGCCAGTACGTCTGCTGCAGCGCCGCCTCGAACAACGAGGTGTCGACGATCTGGCCGCGGCCCGTGCGCTGCTTGTACGCGAACGCCGCCAGAATGCCGACGACCGCGAGGATGCCGGCGTTGATGTCCGCAACCGGGTTGCCGGTTTTCACCGGCGGTCCGCCCGGTTCGCCGGTGACCGACATCAATCCCGAGAAGCCCTGCGCGATCAGGTCGAAGCCGCCCTTGTCCGCCAGCGGGCCGTCGCGGCCGTAACCTGAAATCGCGCAGTAGATCAGCCCCGGATTCTCGCGCGCCAGCACCTCGTAGCCGAGGCCCAGCTTCTCGAGCGTGCCGGGGCGAAAGTTTTCCGTCAGCACGTCGGCGCGCCGCACCAGTCGAAACAGAATCTCGCAGCCCTGCGGGTGCTTCAGATTGAGAGCGATGCCGCGCTTGTTCCGGTTCATCATGAGGAACGGCGCGGACACGCCGTTGACCCGCGGCTCGCGATACCCCCGCGCGTCGTCGCCGCCGGGTAGCTTCTCGACCTTGATGACGTCCGCACCCATGTCGGCGAGCATCATCCCGCACGTGGGTCCGGCCATGATCTGCGCGAGTTCCAGCACGCGCATGTCGGCGAGCGGACCCGGGTGCGGCGCGGAGGGCGCGCTCATCGACCGACGAATCCGGGTTTCTGCTTGGCCAGGAACGCAGCGTAGCCGATGCTAAAATCCTCGGTGTCGAAGCAGTCGAAGCACGCGTCGTACTCGGCCGCGGTGATGGGCCGCC
>JAAFGU010000063.1 GCA_010365205.1 Aromatoleum sp.
CGCATCGCCGTAGCTGAAAAACCGGTAGCGATTGCGCACCGCATGCGCGTACCCCGCGCGCACGGCCTCATACCCGCCAAATGCCGCCACCAGCATGAGCAGCGTCGACCTCGGAAGGTGGAAGTTGGTGAACAGCCGGTCGACGACGCGAAAACGAAACCCCGGCGTCACGAACAGCGACGTCTCCGCTTCGCCGGCGCGTACGCTGCCTTGATCGTCGGCGGCGGACTCGAGCGCGCGCAGGCTCGTCGTCCCGATGGCGAGAATGCGCCCGCCGCGCGCGCGCGTTGCCGCAATCGCCGCCGCAGTCGATTGCGGGATCGAAAATCGCTCGGTGTGCATTCGATGTTGCATGATGTCGTCGGTCGTCACGGGAAGAAACGTTCCGGCCCCGACATGGAGCGTCACGAACGCCGCGGCAACGCCGGACGCTGCGAGCGCGTCCAGCAACGGGTCGTCGAAGTGGAGACCCGCCGTTGGCGCCGCGACCGCGCCGGGTTCGCGCGCGAAGACGGTCTGGTAGCGCGCCTCGTCTGCCGCCATCGGCGCGCGTTCGATGTATGGCGGCAGCGGCACGTCGCCGTGAACGTCGAGCCACGCGACGAGAGGCCCGGTGCCGTCGAAACGCAGCCGAAAGAAGCGGTCCTCGCGCGCGAGCACGGTTGCGCCGGCGCCCCCCGGAAGAAACAACGTGCCGCCGACTTTCGGCGGGTGGCTCGCCCGGAGCTGCACCCACGCCTCGTCGTCGGCGACGATGCGCTCGACCAGCAGTTCGACCCGGCCACCGCTCGGCCGGACCGCGGCCACGCGTGCCTTTATGACGCGCGTGTCGTTGAAGACGATGAGATCGCCCGGAGTGACGAGCTGCGGCAAATCGGCGACGGCAAGGTCGGTGAGCCGCCGGCCATCGACATGAAGCAGCCGGCTTCCTGCGCGTTCGGTCGCCGGTGTCTGCGCGATCAGACCCGCGGGCAGCTCGTAGTCAAAGTCCGCGAGCGAATGAAGAAGCGGCGTATGCATCAACGATGGACGCAACGGAACCGAACCGGATCGGGACGCGGCACAGGCTGCGCTTGCAGGCCGGTTTTCGGTTCGAGTGGGCGTTGCGTGTTGCCCGTGAGATCGCAAACTGACGGAAAATCACGCGGATCGACACGTCCGTCAACGGACGATGGTTCTTGCACGCCGCGGGCGTGTGGGGTGGTTGCCCCTTCTCTCGCATGCGCCCACCGAATCTTGTCGGATTATTTTACACTCGACCAGGAGCCCGCCATCCGTAATTCCCGGACAATTTTTAAAACCCGTTTCGATTCAATGTGCTGGCGAAAAATGGTCGGCGCAGGTGCGGTTCATGCTAGGGGTTGACTGGATGCGGTTGACCGGGAATCCGAATTTTTCTTGGGTCATGCCGCGCATCGTTCCAGCCGGGGTGAGGACAGCCATGAAATCCAGAACACGAGAGTTGTTTGTTTGTGCCGTGATCGCGGCTTCGCTTGCCGGGGTGTCGACGCTCGCCCAAGGCAGGATCTATCCAATCACGTTTGATCCCCAATTCGATGGACCCGTCTTCATCTCGATCGACGAATTGGTCTGCAATGGAATCGGGACGCAATCGTGCAACGTGGATTTGGTCAGTGCGGATGTCTTCGATACGTCCAATCCCTTGATTCGCTATACCGGGGGCCCGACCTCAGGGGTGGGTGACCAGGCGTTTTTCACAGCGTTGGGTGTATTCAATCAGTTCCAGAGCGTCCTTCCCCAGATCATCGTGACGCACACGTTCTGCGATGGCGATTTTTGCTTTGCGGATTCCGCGACGCTCGAATTCTTCATCAACGATGAGTCGTCCGGTGCATTTCCAGGATTCGCCAGACTCACTTTGAACAATGGTCAAACGATCTTGGAAGACCACTATGTGGTTGGGCCTGCGCTCGGCACGGCGGTGCCCGAACCCGGAACGCTCGCGCTGCTTTTCGGCGCGCTGGGTGCCGGTTGGTTGGCGAAACGGCGAAAATTCACAATCTGAAGCAGCGTCCCACCTGCCCGGCGGGGACGATTGTTTTTTTGGGACCCCGATCACACGCTTCGAATCACTCGCACCGGCAAACCGAGTGCCCGTGCTCGCCGCTGTCCCGGCCGGGCAAGGTAACTCCCGGCGAGGCCCGGCATGTGCTCAACGGTCATAGGTCCGTCGTACCGGGCTGACCGGCCGAACTCCGACTTTCCGACGCGCGATCCTGATTCGCACCCAGCCGAAAGGCCTGGCCGTCGAAAGAGTCAAGCCGTAGTGGCTGCGCGAGCGGTCGAGGCCAGCGCCAACGCGATGGCCTTTTCGAGCGCCCAGCTCCGACCCTCCGACCACGCCGCGTCGAAGGCCGAATCGCCGACCGACTCGCGAGCCGCCGCGAGGCCGTTGCTCCGCAGCTGCTCGCCGCGTGGGGTACGCGACAAACTCAAACGCTCGCGCGAGGCCGCCGCCGCCGCGTAAATCCGCACCGCGTCGTCGGCCGCGCCGACCGTGCACAGCAGAGCCGCGTAGTCCTCGAGGCAGACGAGCAACTCCGTGTTCATCTCGAATGCCTGGAGCGCGCGCAGCGCGTCGCCCAGGTTGACGCGCGCCGAGTCGAAATTCCCGCACGCTAGGTCCGTCTTGCCCATCCACCACAGCGCGGTCGCCTCGTCACGTTTGTCTCCGGCCTCCCGGCAGACCGCCAGAGACCGGGTCAAGTGCGCGCGCGCGGTTGGCAGGTCACCTGCTTCCAGCGCAAGTTCGCCTAACATCTTTTCACATTCCGCCTCCACCTCCTGGTAGTCGACATCTCGGGCAATGGCGAGGCATTGCTCGAGATGCCGCCGCGCGGCAGCGTCGTCGCCAACATAGGCGCAGATCTCGCCGAGATGGAGGAGCCCGATCGCTTCGCCGATCCGATCTCCCAGTTGCCTGAAGATCGCTACGGCTTCCTCCTCACCTTCGCGCGCCTTGATCGCGTCGCCGGCGTGCAGGCGCACGAGCGAAAGAGTGGACAGCGTTGCCGCCGTTTCGACCGGCAGCCCGAGCCTCCGGCGCAGCACCAGGCACGCTTCCAGCATTCGCAGGCCCTCGGCGTAGTCGCCCTGACTTTCGGCGAGCGCTGCGCCGACGTATAGCGCATGTGCATGGGCGATGTCCGACGCCTGCACGGCGGGCAGCGCCAAGGCCACGCGGGCGTAATTGCGACCCTCGGTCGAGTATCCCCGAAGCATCCAGAAGCTCATCAGCGCCACCGCGATCTTGACGGCGAGGATCGGGTCCGTCCCGCCGCCTAACGCGAGCGCGATCGCCGCCCGCAGGTTGTCGAGTTCGGCTTCCAGGCGCTGCGTCCATTCCGGTTGCGCGGGCCCCTGCATTCCACGGTTGGCGGCTTTTGCCATCGACAGGAAGTGGTCGCAATGGCGTACCGCCGACGCGGCAAGCTCGCCGCGCTGGACGAGCTTTTCACGAGCGTAGTCGCGGATCGTTTCCAGAGTCCGATAGCGCGACCCCGTCTCGACTTCGTGGACCATGACCAGCGATTTTTCGACGAGCGAGGCCAACAGGTCCAGGACGTCATCCGGCGTCAGCGGCTCGGCGCCGCAGACCGCCTCGGCAGCGGCGAGGTCGAACCCGCCTGCGAAAACGGCCAGCCGGGCAAGGAGCGTCTGTTCGTCTTCCGGCAACAGGTCGTATGACCAGTCCACCAGTGCGCGCAGGGTCTGCTGACGTTCCAGCAACACGCGACCGCCACCGGTAAGGAGCTTGAAGCGATCCTTCAGCCGCGTGTTGATTTCCGCCACGGAAAGCGATCGAATCCGGGCGGCGGCCAGTTCGAGCGCGAGCGGAATTCCCTCCAGCCGTGCGACGAGTTCCGCCACGGCGGGCGCGTTCTGCTCGTTCAGCGCGAACTGCGGTTTCTGAAGCCGTGCACGCTCCACGAACAGCTGCACGGCTTCCGACCGCGAGAGGGTTTCGACTCCGGCGTTGCGATCGGGCACCGCCAGTGGAAGCACCGGGTACGCCTGCTCACCCGGCACCCGCAGCGCCTCGCGGCTGGTGGCAATGATCCGGACTTCCGGCGCCGCCCGAAGCAGCGCATTGGCGAGGTTCGCGCAGGGGCTCACCAGGTGTTCGCAGTTGTCCAGAATCAGGAGCAACTTCCGTTCCTTCAGGTGGGCGCAGAGTGTCTGCGTGAGGGGCCTTCCCGGCTCCTCCTGCACACCCAGGACCTGGGCGGCCTCACCGGGGACGAGCGACGGATCCCTGAGCGGCGCCAAGTCCACGAACCAGACGCCGTCCGGAAACTGCTCCAGAACGTCGGCGCCGATCTGCAGCGACAGGCGCGTCTTGCCGAGGCCGCCCATGCCCAATAGCGTCATCAACCGCGCGCCTTCCAGGAGCGCCCTGGCCTCGGAGAGTTCTCGTTCGCGCCCGATGAACGACGTGACCTGCTGCGGCAAATTGTTGGGTGTTGCCGCGAGCGAGCGCAGCGCCGGAAAATCCTGCCGGAGATCCGGATGAACGAGTTGGTAGACCTGCTCGGGGGTGGCCAAGTCGCGCAAGCGGACACCGCCGAGGTCCTTGAGGGCGACGGACGCGGGCAGGCAGTCGCGGACGCGATCGGCCACCGCTTGGGAAAGCAGCACCTGACCTCCATGGGCGGCCTTCATGATCCGCGCTGCCCGATTGACCGGGCTGCCGAACAGGTCGTTCTCACGCCGCTCGACAATGCCGAGATGCAACCCGTAGCGCACGCGAAACGGTATCCCGTTGGTTGCGCTCGGGTCGAGCAGCGACTGCTCCAACATCAGCGTTGCGCCAAGGGCGTCCAGCGGGTCGTCGAATGCGGCATACATCCCGTCACCGGTCATCTTCACGACGATGCCGCGGTTACCTTCGACCGCCGCGCGAGACAGCGCGTCGTGCTGCGCGAGCGCCTGCGACATCCTCTCTGCCTGTTGCTCCCAAAGGAGCGTGCTCCCCTCGATGTCGGTGAAGAGAAGCGTCGTGGCGCCGGTCGACATTTGCACGCTCAAGCCCTCTGCGGCTCGCGGTGGGTGAATCCGCACTCTACCGCTGCTGCCGAGCGATGCCATTTGGCGGCACATGTGCGCGATCGAGCCGAGGGCGCTGCGGCGCATCGAGCGACAGGATTGCGGACGGCCACAGTGACGCGCGATCTGGGACCGGTCGGATCGGGGATTAATCGGATCGGCGTGCCGGCGCAGAGCGCGCTCGCACTGGCCGCCTGGGCACCTGCGCCCACCGTTCTCGAACGCATCAGAGATTGCATGACGCAAGCGGTGAAACGACGCCAAGCAATTGTTTCGGAGGATTCATAGAGGCGCGAGTATGCTGGGGCATGCGGCCGGCGGTGGGGGCGGCCAGAGAATGCAACCGCATTCTAGTACCGCGACCCATAAGTTTTGCTATGTTCGAACCGATCCGCATCGTCGATCGCTTTGTCGCTCATCCTCGCCATAGCCCGAGCTATGGCTGCGGTTCGCCTCAGTCAACTGAGGCGCTCGGCGCGCGGAATCGGTTCTCGGCATGTACGCAAACTTATGGGTCGCGGTACGAGGGCGCATTCCCTGGCCGCGCAGGTCGCGCATTTGCTCTGGGCCATTCGGCTATTCATTCGGCTACTGTAGACCGTTTGCGTCGTCGCCGGAACCGCTGCGGGCGACCTGTCACGTGAGCAGCTTCCTACGATTCGGGGTGCGAGTGTGTGAGCCGCGCCGGCGGGCTACGGGCGCGATTCCTCCATTCAACGCTAAGACAGGATGGATCGCGCCCTTGGTCCTCGCCAGTACACGGGCGATATCGGTCGGGCACTGGCCACCCTTCAAACGTTCCCAGAGTTCGATCTTCTGCTCCCGCGACAACCCCGGGCGTCCTATTTTCGCCATGCGCGTACTCCCTTGAACGCGAGCGTTTGGTGGCTATGCGCCGCAGAAGGTGGGTACACCTGGTCGACAGGTTGTTCGTCGCAATGGCGCGAAGCGAGAGCGTCAGGTAGGATTCGCGCGCATTGACCTTTGGGGTTTAGCGTTTGCTCGACGCGAGGTTTAGCGATGAAGAAGAGATTCCCAATGTAACAATATTGCAGATTCGCAACCGTTCTGATTGTCCCCATTGGCGTCCGCCAGCTTGTGTTGTCCTGAGCGGCGCTGGCGTGCTACGCGGTGGGCGGCCGGGGACCCGAAATGAAGCGCGTATACCGGGGCAGATCACCCGATGCAGGTTACGTACATCAACCTCGACCGGAATACCGAGCGGCGTGCCGCGCTCGAGGCAAATTTCGCTGCCCACAATCCGCAGGGTTGGAGCCTGTCACGTTTTGCGGCGGTCGATGGCGCGAAGCTCGATACCCCCGTCGTGCACACGACGCTGCGGCCTGCGGTGGCTGCATGCTTCCTCAGTCATCGCGGCGCGGTGGAACAGTCGGCCGCCCGGGACGGGGACGCGATGATTGCGGAGGACGACGTCCTGTTTGGGCCGTCCAGCGAGCGCGTGATCGCCGAAGCGCTGCGTAGCTTGCCGCCGGACTGGGACCTGCTGTACACCGATGTCTGCATCTCGAACTTCCATACGATGCTCGAACTCTTCGCGCTTCGCCGACTGCGCACGGGACGCTCAGGGCTCCTGCCGCTTCGTGGGCTGCCTTATGCGGGCAGCACCGCTTACATTGTCAACGAGCGGTCCAAGGGGCGAATGGCCGAACTCTTCGCAGCGTCGAACCTTTCCCTTGCGTACGACCTTTGGCTGCGTCGGCTTGTCTATGATGGAGTGCTTACGGGCTACGCAACGTTTCCGTTTGCCACGACGTTGTCCACGCATGCGGACGATTCGCAGATCGGAATCGGCAAAGAGTTTTCGATGACCGGGGTCTGGAACGCGTACAGGCGACTCGTGTGGTGCGATGCCGATCCGCGTCAGACGGCGTCCGAGGTCCATGGGAACGACTTCGACGTGCTGGCTGCTGACGAGATCGAAATGTTGAGGTTGCTCGCTCAGGTCATTGCCGGCAAATGCGGAGACACGTGGAGCCCCGCACTCCGGCGCGCTGTGAAGGGTGAATCTCCGTGAGCCCGCGGACTAACGGCGGGGTGGGCGCGCCATCGTAGACTCGTGTCGGCTATTTGCGCGCGCTGTGCCTCGCCAATCATGGACGAGTGCCCGGCACGACGGAAATGGGGACGACGCGTCGACATACCACCGCGCATTCGCTGCGACTGGGAAGGCGAAACGGGCAAATCCGACGACCGGCAATCCGGCGACAGCGATGACCGACCAGGAAGTTGACGCGAGCATCGCCGCTGGCACCGTGCGCGGTGCTTGGTTTCGCGCCGACGGCGCGACGACTGCGGCCGATCAGTTCACTTGGTGCCGGGAGCGGGAATCGAACCCGCATGGCCTCGCGGCCGGCAGATTTTGAGTCTGCTGCGTATACCAGTTCCGCCATCCCGGCGATGGGAAAGGGCAGGCGCCTTGCGGAGCGTTGCCCGGCGACGGCAAAGGCGGCATTATCGCGGAAAGGCGTGCTCCGGCACAACGCGTACGTGTGCTGCCGCCGCCTGTCGCGACCTTTCTTCCGCCGCCTCCCCCGATCGATGAGCGCCGTCCGCAACGTGCTGTTCGTGATGTGCGACCAACTGCGGCGCGACTTCGTGTCCTGTTACGGCGGTTCGACCGTCGCCACACCCAGCATCGACCGGATCGCCGCGGCGGGCGTGCGTTTCGACAACGCGTTCGTTCAATCCGGCGTATGCGGCCCGTCGCGGATGTCGTATTACACCGGGCGCTACGTCGCCTCTCACGGGGCGACCTGGAACCTGGTACCCCTTTCCGC
Source organism: Aromatoleum sp. (assembly GCA_010365205.1). GTDB lineage: Bacteria > Pseudomonadota > Gammaproteobacteria > Burkholderiales > Casimicrobiaceae > CAIWHR01. The sequence goes on from JAAFGU010000063.1 coordinate 7,866, forward strand.
CGCCGAATGGACGCTCGGCGATCATCTGCGATCCGCCGGGCGCAGTGCCGCGCTTTGCGGCAAGACCCACGTCCTCCCGGACAACGAGGCCCTCGCGCGATTCGGCATCGAGATCGAGTCCGAGCGCGGCGCGCTTCTGCGCCAGGGCGGCTTCGTCGTCGTCGACCGCTACGACGGCCACACGCCGCCGGGACCGGAATCCGGATACGCCGACTGGCTGCGCGCGCGCGGCTACGACAGCGCGGACCCGTGGAATGACTTTGTCATCGCGGTCGAGGACGGCGGCCGCGTCGCGTCGGGATGGAGCCTGCGCAACGTGCACCTGCCGTCGCGGGTGAAGGAGGAGCACTCCGAGACCGCATATATGACCGACCTGGCGCTGGATTGGATCCGCGCCCGCGGCGAGGCGGCGTGGGTTCTCCACCTGTCATACGTGAAGCCGCACTGGCCCTACGTCGCGCCGTCGCCGTTCCATCGCAGGTACCGCGGCAAGCCGATTGGCGAAATCCTGCGCGGTCCGCAGGACGGCACGGCGGACGAGCATCCGGTCGTGCGCGCCTATCGCGGGCACGACGAATGCCTGACATTCGCCCGTGACGACGTCGTCCGGCACGTGCGGCCGGCCTACATGGGCCTGGTCGCTCAGGTCGACTACCACATCGGACGCCTGCTTGACGCGCTCGTGGCGCAGGGCCGGATGGACGACACGCTGATCGTCTTCACGTCGGACCACGGCGAATTTCTGGGAGACCGCGGCCTCGGCGAAAAGGAACTCTTTTACGATGAAGTCGTGCGCGTCCCGTTCGTCATCTACGATCCGGACCCGCGCGCCGATGCCACGCGCGGGTCGGCCGATGCGCGATTCGTCGAAGGCATCGATGTCGTGCCGACGGTGCTCGATGCACTCGGGCTTCCGGCGGCGCGGCACCGGATCGAGGGCCATTCGCTCCTCCGCCTGACGCGCGGCGAAGCAGGGATCGCGTGGCGCGACGCGGCGTTCTGCGAGCTCGACTACGGTTTCCGGCGCGCCCGGCGCACGCTCGGGCGCGGCCTGCGCGATTGCCGCGCGTACATGTTGCGCACCGCGCAATGGAAGTACGTGCACTGGCAGGGATTTCGGCCGCAACTCTTCGATCTCGCCGCCGACCCGCGCGAACGCTTCGATCTGGGCGCCGATCCACGCTTGGCGGCCGAGCGCCGCGCGCTGCACGAAGGGCTGTTCGACTGGCTCGCTTCGAGGAAGCGCCGGACGACCGTCGACGATGCCCGCGTCGAGGATCGCACCGACATGCATCGCCGCCACGGAGTGCACATCGGCATCTGGTAGCGGCGGCGGATTCCGGGCGAGCGCCCGGCGGACGACCATCGCGTCAGACGTGCAGCAGCGCCAGCGCGCCAATTGCGATAGCGCCGGCGGCGACGCCGTACGCGACGATGTTGAGGTTCCTGTTGCGCGTCAGGATCGTGATCGCGGCCAGCGCGATCGCGATCTGGATCAGCGTCATCGCCTGCGCCCAGCGGTGATGGACGTGCATCGACGCTTCGCTCATCTTCTCGGCCTCGGCCGACTTCGCTTCCAGCGCCTTCGCCTCGACCATGATGTCGGCCTTCTCCTTGGCGTAGCGCTCGGCCTCCTTCAGGTACTTCGCCTGCTGGTCGCCGGCCGTCAGCGTCGCGCCCAGCTCGGCGAGGTTCTGCTTGCCGCTCTTGGCCTGGTAGAAGTTCCATTGGTCGGAGGCCTCGGTCCTCTTGATCGCGGCGTCGTTCTTGAACAGCAGCGCGTCGTTCTGCGTCGCGCCGCCCATGTAGCCGAACATCGCGCCGATCGTCGCGAAGATCGCCGTCGCGACGGCAATGCGGCCGGCGAAGGGGTCGCCGGATTGCGCTTCGTGTTCCACCGCGTGATCGTGCGGACCGTGGACGTGAAAATTATCTTCCGACATGTTGGTCGACTCCTCTGGGTTGATGATGGGGGTTGCGCGCGCGCTCAACCAGCGGCGCGTTCGTAGGTCGCGAACGCGTATTCGAATCCGTCCGGCCCGGTGTGCGTCCGCCGCTCGCGCGCCGTCTCGCGCCACTCGCTCCGATCGAGAGCGGGGAAATACGCGTCGCCGGGAAAGGCGCGGGCGATCTCGGTCAAATGCAGCGTGGTGGCCCGCGGCAGCGCTTCGCGATAAAGCGCGCCGCCGCCGATGCAGAAG
>JAAFGU010000484.1 GCA_010365205.1 Aromatoleum sp.
GCCCCGGAAAAGGCGCCGTCTTGCCCAAACCCCGCGCGCAACGCGATACTCTTGTTCCATGAACGGCCCGCCGATTGTTCTCGCGCCCGACGCGTCGATCCTGTTCGTCTGCTTGGGCAACATCTGTCGATCGCCGACGGCCGCGGGCGTGTTTCGCGCCGCCGCCGCCCGGAGTGGCCTCGCGCATACGGTCTATGCGGATTCCGCGGGCATCGGCGATTGGCACGCCGGCAGTCCGCCCGACCGCCGCGCCATTCAGGCCGCGCGGCGGCGAGGGTACGACCTCACGTCATTGCGCGCACGGCAAATCGTACCCGCCGATTTCGATCGCTTCGGCTGGATCATGGCGATGGATGCGTCGAACTTGCGCGCCCTCGAAGCGATGAAGCCGCGCGCCTACGACGGCCGGCTCGGCCTGTTTCTCGACCTCGCGCCGGAGTTGGACGTCCGTGAGGTGCCCGATCCGTATTACGGCGGAAGCGACGGTTTCGAACGCGTCCTCGATCTGGTCGAAGCGGCCAGCAGCGCGCTGCTCTCGCGCCTGGGAAACCGGGTGCGGCCCGGCTGACGACCGGTCACCAGACGCTGGCCGCGATGCCGCGCTGCTCGACCTCACCGCAGCACGCGCACCGATTGGGCCGCCGCTTCGTCAGCCGGAATCTCCGACGCAACCCAGCAGCATCCGCAAAAGAAGAAGGCGGGCCGTGGAGAGCCCGCCTTCGCGAAACACGCAAGCGCCGCGCGGATCAGCCGAGCGGTGGTTGCTCCTTGCGCGTCTCGACGATCTGCAGTGGTTCCTCGGCCACCGCAACGCGCGGCGGACGCACGCGGCGCGGTGCCGCGGGTAACGCCTCTGTCGCGTACACCAGCGGCGCCGCCTGCTTTGTCTCGACCAGCTCGAGGCCCGAATCCGGCGGCAACGAAAGCGACACCGGCGGCAATTCCGGAATCACGCGCGGAGCGACATACGGCTTCGGCTCGGATTTCGGCTCCGGACGGGACTCGACCGGGATCGAAGGCGCAACGACCGGCTGACGTTCGGCGACCGGAGTCGGCGCGGCTTCTCGGGCCGGCGCAGCTTCCCAAGCCGGCGCAACTTCCCGGACCGGCGCAACTTCCAGAGCCGGCGCAACTTCCCGGACCGGTGCAACTTCCAGAGCCGGCGCGACTTCCGCAGCCGGCATTAGTGTGCGCACCGGCTGCGCGGCGATGGGCTGAGTGATCGCGAACTGTGCGGCGTCCTCGGCGATCGCCTCGGCGACGATGGCCGCCGCTTCGGCCGAAGGTCCTTGCGGAGCCTGCGTCTCGCCTTTGTCGCGCCTGGGCTGGTCGCCCCGTTCGCCGCGAGGGCGGCGATCGCGACGGCGTGGATTGCCGCCCTCACGCGCTTCGCCTTGCTCGAGCGCCGCTACGATTTCGCCGTCGACCTGAATGCCTTCGACAACCGGTGCAGCGAAGTCGGCCGCGGGCGTCTGCGGCCTCGGTTCGCGCGGCTCGCGCGGTTCCCTCGCTTCGCGAGGAGGACGCGGCTCGCGT
>JAAFGU010000064.1 GCA_010365205.1 Aromatoleum sp.
GAGCGGCGCGACGGCCGCGCCCGCGCCGACGGCGAGGCAGGCCGTTGCCATCTCGGGTCCGTGCGGGAGCACGATCGCGACGCAATCATTGCGGCCAACGTCTTCGCGCCGGAGGCACGCAAGCGTCGACAGGATGAGGTCGCGCAGGCGCGCGAACGTGAGCGGCGGCCTTCCGGGCGCCTCGATCGCGACGGCCCCGGGGACGCGTTCCGCTTGCCGCGCGATGCTGGCGTGGATCGTATCGGAAAGGGTGGGCATTGGAATTTGCGCAAGCACGCCGGCAGCGCCGCCGCCGCGCGTTCCTGCGGCGGGGCCGGAACCGGGCGCCGGAATCGATCGGGGAGCCCTGACGCGAGTCGGGCGCCTGTCAGGGTCGCAATTGTAATACGCGGCCGGGCTGCGAATAGCGCAACAGATGTCGGTGCAAATCAACAACCCTAGGGCTGATGGGCGCGCTCGGTGGGGCCGGCGTTCGGCTTCTTCGGCGTATTCCTCGGGCCCGTGCCGCTCGCGATCGGCTACTCGCCGTTGCCAGGAGCGGGCGGTGCGCGCGCCCTCCGCAAACGCCCCGCTTCCGGCGCCCGGGTCCCCGGCCGGCCTCGCACCGGGTGCCGCAGAGCGACCGCCCACAACAGACGACGGCCGACGGATTGCTCCGTCGGCCGGTTAAGTTGGCGTGACGCGCTGGGCTAGACGGGCGAGCAGAACACCGCGGCATTGGGCCCGTTGCCTTCGGGCACCCACGCACGGTTGATCATCCCGCGACGGACCGAAAGATCGACCGTATAACGGTGGTTCGCATCGCGCCGGTTGTTGAAGAATCGGTAGACGGGAACCGTATTGTCCGGGCAAGCGCCCGTGGCGTCGGGCACCTGGATATAGAACGTGGCGGGGTCCTCGAGAATCCAGATCCCGGGCCAGCGCGCCTGCACGAATTGGCAATCGACCGCATTGGCCGTGAAATAGTGCGAGTTGATCAGCACCTCGGCGCCGGCGTAGAACCGGCAGACCGGGAGTGCTGACGGTGGCGCTAACAACGGGTCGAGATACGCGTAGAACAGGTAGCCGGTGCGCTGGAACGCGCCGCGCAGGTACGTGTCGATGAAATCAATCTCGGCTTGCACGCCTGTCATGAAATAGTGATCCAGCACCGGATCGTAATACTCGATGACGGCCACGGCCCCCGGGGGCGGCGCCAGGTTGCCCGGGACCGTGCTGGCCAAAGCCAGTCCGGCGTCGAGCATCCCGCTGCCGCAGATGGCCCCGGCGCTGCAGGTGGTGCCAAGCGGGAAGGCGCGCGTGGTGCCCTGCAGGATGCCCAGAACGTGGCCCGGCGTCAGGAGCGCATTGCGTGCCAGCATCAACGATACGGTGCCCGACACGTAGGGCGCCGAGAAACTCGTTCCGAGCGCATAGCCATAGCCCGACGCACCGGGGATCGCGACGCCGTCGTTGGAAAGCGACAGCGTCGCGTCGTCGGTGGTGAGACCATCCCCGCCCGGAGCGGAAAGATCGACGCGCCGTCCGAAGTTGGAATAGAACGCCCTTTCCCCCTTGCGGTTGTGCGCGGACACCGTGATGACGCCGCTGCAGTTCGCGGGCGAGAACGAAGTGATGTCGGCGGATTCATTTCCGGCGGATACGACGACGACCGAGCCCTGCGCGAGCGCCTCGTCGACCGCCTCCTGGATCGACTGCGCGCAGGGACCGAATCCGCCGAGGCTCATGTTGATGACCTTGGCCGGATTGGTGTTGGGCGGCACGCCCGCGATCGGCACGCCGGCGGCCCACATCATCCCGCTGAACACGTCGTCGTCGGTGCCGCCGCATTCGCCCAGCGTCCGGACCGGCAGCAGGTTCGCGCTCCAGTCCATTCCGGTCATGCCGATTCCGTTGTTCGACGCCGCGCCGATGATGCCGGTGACGAACAGGCCGTGGAAAAAGCTGTCCTGCGCCGGAACGTCGCCGCAGGCGCCCGGCTCGATCCAGTCGCCTTCGTCGCGCGGATTGGGGTCACGCCCGTCGCCGTCGCGCGCGCGGTCGGCGTCGGAGATGAAGTCGTAGCCCGGCAGCACCCGTCCGTTCAAATCGGGATGCGGCAGTATGCCGGTGTCGACGATTGCGACCGTCACGCCGGGTGAGCCCGTCTGCAGTCGCCAGGCATCCGCGGCGTTCACCCCCGCCAGCGGGTCGTTCAAGCCCCATTGCAACGGGTAGAGCGGGTCGTTCGGAAACGCGCGCGCGTATTTGCGCAGCACGGGATCGGCGTACTGGACGGCCGGATCGTCCTGCAGCAACGCGGCCAGTTGTATCAGCATGTCGGAGGACTGCGCGGCGACCAGGCGCAACACCCAGACATTGCCGACCTGGCGGTCGGGCGCGACCGCTACGCCGATCAGCTGCGAAAAGCGAGGCGCGAGCGTCGGCCAGTCGGGCGCGACGCCGTCCTTCAGGCGGACCATCAGCTTCGCGCTGGCCACCGGTGCGCCCGACTTTTTCGCCGATTTCTCGATTACGGCGCGCGCGAGGGGCGCCTCGGCCCAGAGCACCGACCGGTCTTCGCGGATGCGTTTCAGCATCGGCGCGAGCTCGGTCGCTTCACGCGGCGCGGGCAACGCGAATTCGAGCGCTCCGGTGCGCGTAGTGCCCACGAGCGTCAGTTTGAGACCGGCCAGCGCCTCGAGCTTGGCCAGTTGCGCCGGCGGAAGTTCGCCTTTGGCCGCAGCATAGGGATGCAGCATCAGCCGCACCGTGGATACCGGCTCGGCCTTCGCGCCGGGGGGAGCGGCAAGCGCGAGCGTAAGTCCGACGAATAGCCCGAAGGCAGCGCGCTGCACCGCGCGCGGCAGCGTGGTGATGGGGTTGTCAGTGCGTTGGCGAATCATCTGGGGCTCCAGGGCTCGGAATCGTTCTGGCCGAAAGAAAAGGCGAGCAAGTTCGGTGCCAACCACTGCTGATTTCACCGATCCCATCGTATCCATGGGGCCTTCACGGTCAATGGTAGCCGAAGCCGGAGGGGATGCCTATTTGGGACACCTATTTCCGGAATGCCCCGCTCGCATCGCGAATCCCGGAACTCAGGGCGCGGGATGAACCGGATGCGCCGGCACCTTGCGCGCCATCTCGGCACGGTACGGGGCGAGCACCGTGATCATTTGCGCGAACACCTTCGGGTTTGCCGCGATCACCTGGCCGCCATAGAGGAAATCGCCTTCACCCGAAAGGTCGCCGATCAACCCGCCGGCTTCCTGGACCAGCAGGCTCCCGGCCGCGACGTCCCAGGGATTGAGCCCGACTTCCCAGAAACCGTCATAGAAGCCGGCCGCGACGTACGCGAGGTCGAGTGCCGCGGCCCCCGGACGGCGCAGCCCGGCCGTCTGCTCTATCATCGTCTTCATCATCCGCAGGTACGTGTCGAGATAGCTGCCGTCGCGGAACGGGAAGCCGGTGCCAATGAGGCAATCGCGCAGGCGGTGCCGTTTCGACACGCGCATCCGGCGGTCGTTGAGAAACGCTCCGCGCCCGCGGGTGGCGGTAAAGAGGTCATTGCGAACCGGGTCGTAGATCACACCCTGCGTAATCTGGCCGCGATGCTGCAGGGCGATCGACACGCAATACTGCGGGAATCCGTGCAGGAAATTCGTCGTCCCGTCGAGCGGATCGATGATCCAGACGTTTTCGGCTTCCGCGTTGGCGCCTTTGGCCGTGCCTTCCTCTGCTAAGATCGCATGATCCGGATAGGCATCGAGCAGGGTCTCGACGATGGCGGCTTCGGCGGCGCGATCGATTTCGCTGACGAAATCCTTCGGGCCCTTGGCCGTGACGGTGAGCAGATCGAGGTCGCGGGCGCCGCGATTGATCAGGTTGCCGGCGCGCCGTGCTGCTTTCACCGCGATCGTGAGCGTTGGATGCATGGTCGGCGCATGGTCGGATTGTGTCGCCCAAGGCGCCTAGCGGCGCGCCGGTCGGGGCGCAAAGAACGAAAGCGAACATTGTAACCGCTCGCGCCGTTGTCCCCGTCTTCACCCGTCTTCCCGTCCTCTCATGGCGCCGCTTCTGGACCGTGTACGCATCGTGCTCGTCACACCCAGCCACCCGGGCAACATCGGGGCGGCGGCACGAGCAATGCTGACGATGGGACTCACGCGGCTCGTACTCGTCGCTCCGACGCGATTTCCCGATGCCGAGGCGGTGGCGCTTGCTTCCGGCGCGACGCGCGTCCTGGATCGCGCGTCGGTCGTCGCCACGCTCGACGACGCGCTGTCCGATTGTGTGCTCACGGTCGGCCTGTCGGCGCGGCCGCGTGAATTCGCCGGGCGTGTCCTCTCGGTGCGCGCCGCCGCCGCCGAGGCGATTGGACATGCGTCGCGGGGCGACGTCGCGCTGGTGTTCGGCACCGAGATGTCGGGGCTGTCCAACGCTGAACTCGCGCGCTGCACGGTTGCGACGACCATTCCCGCGAATCCGGACTACGGATCGCTGAACCTCGCGGCCGCGGTTCAGGTCGCGTGTTACGAACTCCGGATGGTGGCGGCAGGCGGCGAGGTTTGGCGCGCGCCGCGGTTCGCGCCGGCGACGGCGGATGAAGTCGAGGCGCTGTACGCGCACGGCACGCGTACGTTGACCGCGATGCGGTTTCTCGACCCCCGAATGCCCAGACGGCTGTTGCCGCGCCTGCGGCGCCTGTTCGGCCGCGCCGGTCTCGAGAAGGAGGAGGTCAACATCCTGCGCGGAATCCTCGCCCGCATCGACGAACGCCTCGGGCGCTGACGCCATGACGGAGCTGATCTGGTTTTCGCGAGCGGGACTCCCGTTTTCACCGGACGAGGAAGCCCACGCGTGCGCGCTGGCCGAGCGGGCGGCCGGATTCACCCGGGTCACCGTCGAGCGCGTGGCGGATTGGCGCGCGATCGCCGGGATCCTTCGCGCGACCGACCGCGAAGATCCGTGGTGGGAAATGGAGGAGGCGGAGCGGCAGCGGCTTTGGCAATGCGCTGCGGACCGCCATGCCGAGACGGTGCTGCTGGCGCGGATTGCCGCGATTAACGGCGAGCTTGCGGCGTCGGTTCGCGCCGCGGCCGAAGCCTCCGCCGCGCGCGAGGATGTCGCCGATTCGGGTGTCACCCGCGCGGCTGCTGGCGCCGTGCTGGTCGCCGAGCAACAATCGGCGCTGGTCGAACTCGCCGGCGAGGCCAACGATCATTATTTCGTGCGCAAGCGCGCAGCGTTCACCGGCGGGCGCTGGCCCCTCGGTTATCATCGCGGCGCGTATTTCGTGTTCTAGCGTTTCGCCAAGCAGAGCCGTCCCGCGCCGGGCGGTGCCAATAACCGTGCCGCTCGCAACCACCCCTTCCGCGAGCCCTGATGCCGCCGTGGCACACTGCCGGAACTGCGGTGCCGCGGTGCGCGGCCCGTACTGCCCTTCCTGCGGCCAGGAAACGAAGATCGCCCTGCCCACGGCGCGACAATTCCTGCGCCAAGCGGCAGGCCGCTACGTCGCGCTCGACGGCCGTCTCTGGCGGACGCTGTTCGGGCTGCTGCTGCGGCCAGGCTTTCTGACGCGTGAATACTTATCGGGTCGCCGCCGGCGATATGTCCGGCCGGCGCGATTGTTCCTCGTGCTGTCGGTCGCGCTGTTCGCCGTGCTTCGACTGTTCGCCGAGGCGCCGATCTTCGTCGCCGACGAGTCGGCCGATCCCGTGTCGGCCGTCGCGTCGGGCGCGGGAGGTCTCGACGTCCGTATCGACGACGACTTGAACCTGCGGTTCGAAGGTTTTGGCGAGGTCGTTGGTGCGAAGCTCACGAAGCGCGCCGAATATTTCAATCGTCTGCCGCGACAGGAAAATGGCGAGCAGCTCTTTCTGGGACTTTGCCTCGCTGCCGTTTTGCTGCGCTGACGTGTTCGGGGACGAGCGGTCACTGCTTGAGTGACGCGCACATGCGGCCCACGCCGGCGCGGCATCGCCAGCAAACCACACTTTCGAGGGGCCCGGCGTCGACCCGGGACACTCGGGGCGGGCCAACGAATCATGCATTTCTATTGCTTGAGCACATAACTCGGACATGGGAAAATGCCCGCATGTTGAATCGAATTCGCGAAGATATCGCGGTCGTCTTCGAGCGCGATCCCGCGGCCAGGACGACGTGGGAAGTGCTCACCTGCTATCCCGGTCTGCACGCGCTGGTCTGGCATCGGGCGGTTGCCGGGCGGTTGTGGCGCTGGGGATGGCGTTGGCTGGCGCGGTGGCTCGCGCATTGGGCCCGGTGGCTGACCGGCATCGAAATCCATCCCGGCGCAACGGTCGGCCGGCGTGTTTTCATCGATCACGGCATGGGAATCGTCATAGGCGAGACGGCAGTCATCGGCGACGATTGCACGCTCTACCACGGCGTAACCCTCGGCGGAACGTCGTGGAACAAGGGCAAGCGTCACCCCACATTGGGGAACGGCGTCGTCATCGGCGCGGGCGCCAAGGTCCTCGGACCGATTTTGGTCGGAGATCGCGCCAAGATAGGCTCAAATGCCGTCGTGGTTCGCGATGTGCCGACGGATTCGACCGTGGTCGGGATTCCGGGCCGCGTCGTGGTCGGAGACGATGCCCACCGCCGCGAGAGTCAGGCCGAGAAGATGGGCTTTTCGGCCTATGCCATCGCCGCCGACATGAACGACCCGGTGGTTCAGGCGATCCACCGGCTGATCGACCATGCGGCGGCAACCGACGCACGGATGGAAATCCTGATTGCCCGGCTGCAGCTGGAGGGGGTCGAATGCGGGGATGCCAAGGCCGTCGCCGAGGCTTTCGATCCGCAGCGACTGAACCGAATGATTGAGTGAACTTGTCGGGTTTTTAGTTGACTAACTTGGTCGGGAATAGGACAATTCCCGGTTCTAAGCCGTATCTGTCCAAGACAACGCCGCGTGCGACGATCGGTCCCGCGCGACCCGACGAACCACCAGGAACAGGTGATCGACCATGCGTCTCACTACCAAAGGCAGATTTGCCGTCACCGCGATGATCGATGTGGCGCTGTACGGCACCAAGGGTCCGGTCACGCTGGCGGCCGTATCCGAACGGCAGAAGATCTCGCTCTCGTACCTCGAACAACTGTTCGGCAAGCTGCGCCGGCACGGGCTGGTCGAAAGCGTCCGCGGACCGGGGGGCGGGTACCGTCTCGCCCGAGCCACGGACACGATTTCAGTCGCCGACATCATTCTCGCGGTCGACGAACCGATCGACGCCACGCAATGCGGTGGCGCCGAAAACTGTCACGACGATCGCCGCTGCATGACGCATGAACTATGGGCGGGCCTCAATGCGCACATCTTCACGTTTCTGCGCTCGGTAACGCTGGCCGAACTCGTCCGCCAGCAACAGAAGAAGGCGGACGTCGTCGTGCTGCAGGACCACCGAACGCAGCCGGCGACGCCGCGTACGCCCGAGGCCGCCGCCGTCTGATTGTCGTTGCCACGTCCACGAAGCCGAACACCATGAAGACGCCGATCTACCTCGATTACTCCGCCACGACGCCTGTCGATCCGCGCGTCGCGCAAAAGATGATCCCGTATCTCACCGATTACTTCGGTAACCCTGCCTCGCGCTCGCACCCTTTCGGTTGGACCGCGGAGAAGGCGGTCGAGGAAGCACGGGAGCAGGTTGCGGCGCTGGTGAACTGCGACCCGAAGGAAATCGTCTGGACATCGGGCGCGACGGAGTCGATCAACCTTGCCGTGAAGGGCGCCGCGCATTTCTACAAGGACCGTGGCCGGCACCTCGTCACGGTAAGGACCGAACACAAAGCCACGCTCGACACGATGCGCGAACTCGAGCGCGAGGGCTATGCGGTTACCTATCTCGACGTGCTGCCCAACGGGCTGCTGGACCTGGCGGCGTTCAGGGCTGCGCTGCGCCCGGACACGTCGGTCGTTTCGGTGATGGCCGTCAACAACGAGATCGGCGTCATTCAGGACATCGCCGCGATCGGCGAAATCTGCCGGGCAGGCGTCGGCAACGGCAGCATCATTTTCCATGTCGACGCGGCACAGGCGACCGGAAAGATTCCGCTGGATCTGCGTTCCCTCAAGGTCGACCTGATGTCGTTCTCGGCGCACAAAACCTACGGGCCCAAGGGTATGGGCGCGCTGTACGTGCGGCGCAAGCCGCGCGTTCGGATCGAGGCGCAGATGCACGGCGGCGGCCACGAGCGCGGCATGCGTTCCGGCACGCTGCCCACGCACCAGATCGTCGGCATGGGCGAGGCGTTCCGGCTGGCCAAGCTGGAGATGGCGACCGAGAACGAGCGAATCCGCATGTTGCGCGACAAGCTGCTGCAGGGCCTGTCGACGATCGAGGAGGTGTACGTCAACGGCGACATGGAGCGCCGCGTCCCGCACAACCTAAACGCGAGCTTCAATTTCGTCGAAGGTGAGAGCCTGATCATGGCGATCAAGGAGATCGCGGTGTCGTCGGGCTCGGCCTGCACGTCGGCATCGCTGGAACCTTCATATGTGTTGCGCGCGTTGGGACGCAGCGACGAGCTGGCGCACAGCTCGATTCGCTTCACCGTCGGCCGCTTCACGACGGAGGAAGAGATCGACTACACGGTGGACCTGCTGAAGCGCAAGGTGGGCAAGCTGCGCGAGTTGTCGCCGTTGTGGGAGATGCACCAGGAAGGCGTCGATCTGGAGACGGTGCAATGGGCTGCGCATTAGTATTCATTGCGGCGGCTTCGCCGGCGCGATGACTGTCCGGATTGGAGCGTCGGCGTTGCCGACGTTCGATCCGGTCGACGGGATGGCAGGCGTTTCAGGAGAGCAAAATGGCATACAGCGACAAGGTACTTGATCATTACGAAAATCCGCGCAACGTCGGCTCGTTCGCGAAGGGGGCTGACGACGTTGGCACCGGCATGGTCGGCGCGCCTGCGTGCGGCGACGTGATGAAGCTGCAAATCAGGGTCGGCGCGGACGGCCGCATCGAGGACGCGAAATTCAAGACCTACGGCTGCGGCTCGGCGATTGCGTCGTCGTCGCTTGTCACCGAGTGGGTGAAGGGCAAGACGCTCGACCAGGCGATGTCGATCAAGAACACCCAGATCGCCGAGGAGCTCGCGCTGCCGCCGGTGAAGATTCACTGTTCGATTCTCGCCGAGGACGCAATCAAGGCAGCCGTCGCCGACTATCGCAGCAGGCACGGTTCCGGCGAAGCCGGCGCCGCGGAAGCCGATGTCTGCGCGACCGTCGCGCACGCGGTGGCGGCCGACTGAAACCGGCAACGACGCAGGAAGAATCATGTCGATCACACTCACCGAAAACGCCGCGAAGCACGTCGCCAACCACCTGAGTAAACGCGGGAAGGGCGTCGGATTGCGGCTGGGCGTGCGCACGTCCGGCTGCTCGGGATTCGCCTACAAGCTCGAGTATGCGGATGAGGTCAAGCCAGAGGACCTCCGTTTCGAATGCCTCGGGATTACCCTGATCGTGGATCCGAAGAGCCTGCCGTTTCTGGACGGCATGCAGCTCGACTTTGCGCGTGAAGGGCTGAACGAGGGCTTCAAGTTCAACAACCCGAACGTCAAGGACGCCTGCGGCTGCGGCGAATCGTTCAACGTATGACGGCAGTCATCCCTCCCCTGCACGGGGAGGGCCAGGGTGGCGGCGGCGCGCGCCCTCGCGAACGCGCCTCACCCGCGACCTACCCTCCGCAGGGGAGGGAAAACGACAATGATCGACTTTTCGCGCAACCACTTCGAGTTGTTCGGCCTCCCCGAGAGCTTTCGCTTCGACCCGGCGACGCTCGACCATGCCTATCGGGCGTTGCAAAGCGAAGTGCATCCCGATCGTTTTGCGACCGGCACCGACGCCGAGCGCCGGCTCGCGTTGCAGTCTTCGGCGCGTGTGAACGAGGCGTACCTCGCGCTGAAGGACCCCGTCGCGCGCGCGCAGTACCTGCTGAACTTGCATGGCGTGGACGCGCTGGCGGAGACGGACACGGCGCTGCCGCTCGACTTTCTCGAACGCCAGTTCGAACGGCGCGAGGCGGCG
>JAAFGU010000065.1 GCA_010365205.1 Aromatoleum sp.
CGTGCCCGACATCACGCCGGCATAGAGTTCGCGGCGCATCGAGAGTGGCGCGAAAGGCCCGCCGTCAGTCGGACGCGGCGGCGAGCGGGAAGGGCAGTGTCCGCGCCAGCGCCAATTGCAACGTCGCCGGCGCGATACCCGCCATGAACGCGGCACGGTCAGCCGCCGGCAGCGGTTCGCCGCCCGGCAGCGCGATCGTCAGCGGATCGCGTTGCTCGTTGGCGACGCGAAATTCGTAGTGCAGGTGCGGGCCGGTCGCCCAGCCGGTCTGCCCGACGTACCCGATCACCTCACCCTGCGCGATGCGCGCGCCGGGTTTCAACTGCGGCGCGAACCGCGACAGGTGCGCGTAGAGCGTCGAATACGCACCCGAATTCTGTAGGTGGATCACCTTCCCGTATCCGCCCTCCACGCCGGCGAACAGCAGCTTCCCGTTGCCGGTGGCGCGCACCGGCGTGCCGACTGGCGCTGCATAGTCGATGCCTTTGTGCGCGCGCCAGGTCCGCAGAATCGGGTGGAAACGGGAGTTGGAGAAGCCCGAGGTGACCCGCGAGAATTCCATCGGCGATCGCAAGAACGCCTTGCGCAACGCGCTGCCATCCTGGGCATAGTACGACTCGGCGCCGCCGGCATCGCGCCAGAGGTAGGCGCGGAACTCCTTGCCGCGGTTCGAGAATTCGGCCGCCACGATGCGTCCCGCGCCGACCGCCTCGCCCTCGACGTAGCGCATTTCGTAGACGACGCTGAAGCGATCGCCGCGCTGGATATCCTTGTAGAAATCGATGTCGCCGGCGAAGACGTCGGCAAGCTGGATCGTCACCGCGTCGGGCAAGCCGATCGCGTCGGCCGCGCCGAACAGCGATGAGCGGATTTCGCCGGCGGCCATTTTCCAGTGCACCGCGGCCGGCGCGACCGTCGTCGCCGCCGCAAAATGCTGGCCATCGCGAACGACCGAGAGCAGATCGCCGCTGCCGGTCACAAAGCGCAGCCGGAGCAGGAGACCATCGTCGCCGGTTTCGACGGTGAGCGGCCGGCCGGGCCGCAATTGGTACAACGGTCGCGCCGCAGGATCGGTGCGCATGAAGGCCATCGCGTCGGGATCGTTGACACCGAGCCGCGAAAGCACGCTGCCGACGGTATCGCCACGCTGTATCCGTTCCTCGCGCCAGTAGCCGGCGAGCCGGTCGTCGATCGAGCGGACCTCCGGCACCGGCAACGCGCGATTGATCTCTCGCGTGGGCGCCGTATCGAGCGTGGTACCCGGCGCGAGACCGAAGGCGGCGACGCCGGACAATCCGAGCACGGCGACCGCAAGCCATTGGCCCGGCGACAGCGCGCGCACCGCACGGCTCGCGGCCGGCCGGATGCTTTGCGCTAGAATCCAACGTTTACGTGCGGTCATGGTCAGAGCGAAAACGTCCAGGACCTCAATTCTACCAAACGGCCGCCGGACGACGGCGCCGCCCCGTCGGGCGCCGGCCACCGCAGGAATCCAGCCATGAGCCTCATCATCTACGGCATGCCCGCCTCGCGTGCCTTTCGCAACCTTTGGGCAGCGCACGAACTCGGGCTCGCCTACGTCAACGTTCCGTACAATTTCACGGGACCCGAGATCAAGGACCCTGCCTATCTGGCGATCAATCCCAACGCGACGATCCCGGCGATCGTCGACGACGGATTCCCGCTCTGGGAGTCGCTGGCAATCAACCTCTATCTTGCGAAAAAGGCCGGCAAGCTCTGGCCCGCGGGCCTGCAGGGCGAGGCGCAGGTCATGCAGTGGACACTGTGGGCGGCGACCGAGGTCGAGCCGCTGATCGGCGCATGGTTCTACCACACGATGTTCCTGCCGCCGGCGCAGCGCAAACCTGAGCTGGCGGCGGATGCCGCGGCCCGGTTGCCGAAGCGCCTCGCCGTGCTCGAGCTTGTGCTGGCCAACCGCGATTATCTGATCGGCGACGAATTCACCATCGCCGACCTCAACGTCGCCGCCGTCCTGTTCCGCGCTCCGAAGTTCGGACTGGACGCCTTTGCGCGGGTGAAGTCCTGGCACGCCCGCTGCTGCGGCCGCGACGGCGCCAAGGCGGCGATCGCGCTGCGCGAACCGACGAAGGCGGCGTAACGGCCATGGCGTTCGACATCGAGCACCAGCTCGCCGTCTTCAAGCGCGGCGCCCACGAACTCCTCGTCGAAAGCGAGTTGGTCGAAAAGCTGAAGCGCGGCAAGCCGCTGAAAATCAAGGAAGGCTTCGACCCGACACGGCCCGACCTGCACCTCGGCCACACGGTCCAGTTCAACAAGCTCCGGCAGCTCCAGGATCTCGGCCACCACATCGTGTTCCTGATCGGCGACTTCACCGGGCTGATCGGCGACCCTACCGGGCGCAACGTCACGCGGCCGGCGCTCACCCCCGAGGACATCGCCGCCAACGCGAAGACCTACACCGACCAGGTATTCCTGATCCTCGACCGCGACAAGACCGAGGTCGCGTTCAACTCGAAGTGGCTGATGCCGCTGGGCGCCGACGGGATGGTCAAGCTCGCCGCCAAATACACGGTCGCGCGAATGCTCGAGCGCGACGACTTCGCCCAACGCTACAGGGGCGGCCAGCCGATTGCGATCCACGAGTTTCTGTATCCGCTGGCGCAGGGTTACGACTCCGTGGCGCTCCAGTCGGATGTCGAGTTGGGCGGCACCGACCAGAAATTCAATCTTTTGGTCGGCCGCGAACTGCAACGACACTATGGACAGGAGCCGCAGTGCATTCTGACGCTGCCGCTGCTGGAAGGCCTGGACGGCGTCAACAAGATGTCGAAGTCGCTCGACAACTACGTCGGCATCACCGAAGCGCCGAACGAGATGTTCGGCAAACTGATGTCGATCTCCGACGAGCTGATGTGGCGCTACTACGAACTGCTGTCGTTCCGGCCGCTCGACGAGCTTGCAACGCTGAAGCGCGAATGCGGGGCGGGACGCAATCCGCGCGACGCGAAGGTCGCGCTGGGGCAGGAGATCGTCGCGCGGTTCCATTCGCAGGGCGCTGCCGAAAATGCGCTGGCGGAGTTCGAGGCCCGTTTCAGGCACGGAGCGGTGCCCGAAGACATCGAGGAGGTCATGCTGGACACGAATGGACGCGGGATCGGCATCGGCCAACTCGCGAAACAGGCGGGCGTTTCGCTTTCGACCACGCACGTCTATCAGCTAATCGACCAGGGGGGGCTGAGGGTCGACGGCGAACGCGTCACCGATCGAACCATGACGATCCCCGCCGGGAGCACCGTCGTCGTGCAAGCCGGAAAGCGCAAGTTTGCCCGCGTGACCGTCAAATAGTGCTGGGAACGTTCGGTGGCAGCAACGACCGTGAGCCCGACGATTCGTCGCAGCCTCCGGCTCAGGCCATCCCCGGATTGCCGGACATGCCTTCGACCTTCGGCAGGTTCAGCACCCGCGGTTTGATCGTCTTCTGCGCGCGCAGATAGCGCGCCATCACGTCCCAGATCGCTTCCCCGCCGGTCGCCCTGGCCTCCTCGGACACCGGCGCCCATCCCGCGACTTTGTATTTCTTCGTCGCGGCTAGCGGCTTGCCGTCGAGCGTCATGCTCGTGATGCGGCCGCCCATTTTTCCGTTCGGGTCGATGGAATATCGCAGTCCGCCGACGCGGACCATGTCGCCGCCCTGCTGGTAGTACGGATCGGGATTGAAGAGATTGTCGGCAACGTCCTCGAGAATCGTCCTGATCGTCTCGCCGGTGAATTCGTTGACGGTGACGTACGGATAGGTGATCGCGGTCTGGTCCATCACGTGCTCGATAGTGATCCCCTGTCCGGGAAGCAGCGTCGTCCCCCAGCGGAAGCCGGGCGAAAACGCGATCTCGGCGTTCTTCTCCGCCATCAGCGCATCGAGGATCAGCTGGTCCGCGGTGCCGTTGAAATTGCCGCGGCGATAAAGCAGGCCTTCGGTCACGGCGAGCACTTCGTCGAGCTTCGCGGCATACGGCGCGCGCTGCCGGCGAATGAGCGCCGCCATCTCCGGATCGGCGGGCAGCAGAGCGCCGAAGACCGGCACCAGCCGATAGCGGAAATCGGCGAGCTTGCCGTCCTTCACGTCGAGATCGAGGACGCCGAGAAACTTGCCGTTGCTTCCGGCGTTGGTGATGAGCGTCTTGCCACCGGCATTGCCAACGAGTGTTCCCTGCGGGACGCCGTCGTGCGTGTGGCCGCCCAGGATCGCGTCGAGTCCGGTGACGCGCGTCGCGAGTTTCAGGTCGACGTCCATTCCGTTGTGCGACAGCAGTACGACGATCTGCGCGCCCTTGCTCCGCGCCTCGTCGACGACCTTCTGCATCGCCTCTTCCTGAATGCCGAACGTCCAATCCGCGACAAAGTAGCGCGGGTTGGCGATCGGCGTGTACGGAAACGCCTGACCGACGATGGCAACGCGGATGCCGTTGACGATGCGCACCACGTACGGCGGGAACACCGGGTCACCGAAATCCGCGGTCTTGACGTTCTGGGCGACGAAATCGATCTTGCCGGCAAAATCCCGGTCGACGATTTCCCGGACGCGCTCGGCGCCGAGCGTGAAGTCCCAGTGGCCCGTCATCACGTCGACGCCAAGGAGCTTCTGCGCGTCGACCATGTCCTGCCCCCGGGTCCACAACGCCGTCGCCGAGCCCTGCCACGTGTCGCCGCCGTCGAGCAGCAGCGCGCCGGGCCGCGACGCGCGCAGTTTCTTGACCAGCGTCGCGAGGTGGGCGAAGCCTCCGATCTGGCCGTAGGCCCTCGCCGCTTTTTCGAACTCGAGGTAGGTGAACGCGTGCGCCTCGCGCGTCCCGGGGCGAATGCCGAAATGCGCGAGCAGCGCCTCGCCGACCAGATGCGGCGGCTGGCCGCGCGCAGCGGCGACGCCGAGATTGACGTTCGGCTCGCGGAAGTAGCTCGGGTTGAGCTGCGCGTGGCAGTCGGTGAAATGCAGCAGGCTGACGTTGCCGAAGCGTTCGATGCCGTCGTAGAAACTCGCGCCGGCGGACAGATCGAGCGCGGCGCGGCTGTCGACGGGAAGTCCGGCGGCGGCTGCGGCGGCGACGATATGCAGGAATTCGCGGCGGTTCATGATGTCGTCGAATGTTCGGGCGCGGGGTGATCGTCGGGCGATCGCGACGCGACCCGGGTCGGCGACATCCTCGCTGACATCCGTCGCCGACATCCGCCTCCGCCGGCCTGCCGCGCGTGCCCGTCCAGCGCCGGGAGTCGCGCTATTTGTTGACCGGCGACTCCGGGTCCATCAGCAGCGCGACAACGTCTTTCATCTGCTGCTCGGTAAGAATTCCGTTGTGTCCGAAGCGCGGCATGGTCGTGCACGCGGCGTATGCGTCCGAATTGAAGACCTTGCCGTACGCGTATTTCTGGATTTCCGGACCGTAGCCGCGAACCTTCGCGAATCGGTACAGGCTGGGGCCGATCGTGCCATAGGAGACTTCCTGCGGTGCGATCTGGTGGCACGCATAGCAGTTGGCGCCGACCGGACCGGCCGGATCGTCGGAATACTGCTTGCCGCGCCCTTCCTGCGCGATCTTCTCGCCGTTCTTCCAGTCGCCGAGAAGCTTGCCGTCGGCGGGCCACTTGATCATCGCCAGGTTGGCGCGCTCGATCTTTTCGGCGATCTCCCGGGGCGGGGGCTTGTTGGCGAGCGCCGAGCAAACGCGCTGCGTCTCGTCTTGGTCGAGGCGGTCGAGCCCGGCCTGACCGCGGGCCTTGAACGAGGCTTTGAGCATCGCCTCGGCCTTTGCCGCAATCCCAGCGTCGGTCGCGGACGGCGGCGTCGCGGCGCCTCCCGCGCAACCGGTGACGACGATGGCGGTCATCACGGACAACAGGTACCTGGTGTGCATGTCAGTCTCCGTCAGCGCTTGATGGCGGGCGCGTCGAACTCGGCGCCGTTGGCGTTGCGCGCGAGGAACATCGTCAGTGCGATCGACGCGTCCGACGCGAACTCGAGTTCCGGAAAGCGCTGCTGGCGGAAGCAATCGTTCAATCGCCACTGGAACGAGCGCAGCTCGCCCTGCGAGACGCGGTACGCCGGCCACGTCGTGTAGGCCTTGCGCGCACCGTCAACCTTGGTGAGGTTCGGCAGGTCCTGCAAGCGGATTCGCTTGCCGTCGTCGCCGTGGCAGGTGGCGCACCCGAAATCGTGCGGCCCCCCGCGGTAGTAGAAGATCTTCTCGCCGATCCGGTAGGCTTCCTGCTCCTTCGGATGCGACTGCGGAACGTTCATCCTGATCCCGCGCGATTCCGACGTCACATACGCGACCAGTGCCTCCATGTCGGCCTTCTTGTCGTTTCCCGCGCCAAACGGGTTCTTCTTCGCGTCCGCCTCGGTGTAGCCCTGCTGCGTGACCATGCACCAGACGAGCCTCGTCTCGAGGTCCTGCACGCGGTCGGCATCGGCGAAATACTTCGGCAGCTCGCTGTAGGCGCCCTTGACGACGCCCGGCCCGAGGCCCAGGTCGCAACGCTCGAGCGATGCCTTCTTCGGGCCGCGCGCCTGCTTCCACATATCTTCGCCGCGGGCTTCCCACAGCTCGGCGGGATTCCCGTCCTGCAGCGCCGCGCGGTATTTTGCGATTTCGTCGACAGGGCTGCCCTGCCCCAGCGCGGTCGCTGCGGCCAGGATGAAAAGCGCGGCGACGCCCTGGGCTGCGCGCCGATGATGGGATCGCATGGGACTCCTCCTCGTGGTGGGACGGCACGGCGGGGTGCCTTCCCTTCGGGTCACGCTCCGCGCATCCGCGACTCTCCACCGCGGACCTCGACAGGCGCCACCTCTTTCCGTCTGCCCGCGCGCGATGACCCCGCATCCAGCGCGGGGCGAACGCGCGCAAACCTCAACCGATCGTCGCCTCGTCGGTGCGCGTGTCGCCGCGAGTGTCGGTCCACGTGATCTGAACCTTGTCACCCTTCGCGCCGCCCTTGAACTTGAACGACAGGAACGGGTTCTTCGCCACCGCGGGGCCCCACTGCGCCGACAGCACCGTCTTGCCGTTCCATGTCGCATTGACCGTCTGGATGTGCCAGGCCGGAATCGTCTTGCCCTGCGCGTCCTTGCGCTGACCGGTCTCCATTTCGTGACTCATCAGCACCTTGACCTCGGTCGTATCGCCGACGACGTTGGCCCGGATTTTCATCGGATCTGCCATGGCTGCCTCTCCTTATCCGCCGCAACCGCCGAGCGTGACCTTGATCTCCTTGGAGGCGACGTAATATTTTCCGTCGGCCTTCACGAGCGCGTAGACGTTCGAGCTCTGACCCATCTTGACCCGCGTGCTGATTGCCGGCTCCGTTCCCGGCGGGATGTCGAACACCGCCGTCAGCATGTTCGGGTTCTTCTCGACCAGGATCGCGATCGACTCCGTCTTCGGGATGGCGCTGGTAATCCCGATGGGCACGACCGCGCCGTTTTCGGCGATGTCCGGCGTCGAGAAGAACGTGATGTCCTTGCTCTGCGCCGGCGTAGTGGCACCGATCGTCTTCAGCGTCTCGTCCATCGACTTGGTGTCGAACGCGGCCTTGTTCCATTCTGCCGCCCACCCGTCGCCGGGTTTCAACCAACCCGCGGCCGCGACGAGCGACAGCAGCGTGAGCCCGCCGCCCGTCTTCAGCATGTCCCTGCGTTTGCTGTCCATTGGTCTACCTCCGTGAGCCGTCAGGCAAATTGTATTACGCCGGCCGCACCGTGAGTGCGGATCGAGCGAATGTCGCACAGTCGGAATGTCGCCGAGACCCTAGCGCGCGCCCGACAAAATCCACTGGATGACGGCCCTGGCATCCGCTTCCGCGACCTGCGGCTGGCCCGGCATCGGCACCGGCCCCCACACGCCGGACCCGCCGGTCTTCACTTTGGCCAGTAGCCGCGCTTCGGCATCCGGGACGTGGCTGGGCGAGCCGTCGCCGCGATATCGGGCCGCTACGTCGCGGAACGCCGGCCCGACGCCGCTGCCATCGACGCCGTGACAAGCGAGGCAGCCGAGGCGCTTGGCGCTATCGAGTCCGGCGGCCGGTTTCGGCGCGTCCGGCACCGCGCCCGTGGTCTTCAGCCCCTCGATGGCCACGGTCGCGCGGCGCTGTTCGGCAAGGTCGCCATGAACGCCGAGCGCGTAGGCGGGCATCTCGGAGGAGAGGCGGACTTCCGTCGTGCAGTTGACCATGCAGGCCACGTTCGCGGTGTCCGGCTTCCCGTCGCGGCGCAAAAAGCCGTGCGCGGTCGTGAAGCCGTCGCGATTGGGCATTTTCACTTTCGGCAGCGAATCGGCATCGAGCGCCGCGTCGGCGGGCAGGATGTCGTTGAGATTGAGAACGTAGGCGGTAAGCGCGTACACCTCGTCCGCCGCCAGCGATTGCGGATTGTCGGACGGCATCGCGCGGCGGATGTAATCGAACAGCGTCGTCGCATGGTTCAGCTTGCTGCCCGTGGTGCGGATTGGCTGGTCGGAGGCGAGCGTGCCCACGCCCCCGGCGATCTGCAGGTAGCTGTTGCTTTCGCCGAAGGTGCCGTGACAGCTCGCGCACCTGGCGTCGTAGATGTCCTGACCTTGCGCGACGCTGCCCCGTCCCTTGGGCAGTCCCGCGCCGTCGGGCCGCACGTCGATGTCCCAGCCGGCGATTTCCGCCGAGGTGGCCGGCTTGCCCAAGCCGAACTTGCCGACCGCGGGGCCATTGGCGGCGGTGGCGGACATCGCCCACGCCAGCGCAACGAGCGGCAACGCGCCCATGCGGCGCATGTCGCTACGACGTGACCTGGGCATTGCTCACCTCGCCGCTCGCCTCGACGCGCCACGTCTGGATCGCGTTGTTGTGATAGATCGAGCGCGAGCCGCGCACTTCACGCAACTGGCGGTACGTCGGCTGCACGTAGCCGGTATCGTCGATGACGCGCGCCTGCAGCAGCGCGGGCCCGCCATTCCAGGTCCAATCGATGCGGAAACGCGTCAGCGCCTTCGTCAGCACCGGCTCCTGCAGCCACGCGCTGCGCCAGTTGCGGCCGCCATCGGTCGAGACGTCGACGCGGCGGACGCCCCCACGTCCCGACCACGCGAGCCCGGTGACCTCATGCTGGCCCCGACCGAGGATCACCTGCCCGCCGGACGGCGACGTGATCACCGATTTTGCCTCCTGGATCCACGTGTACTGGCGGTGGATGCCATTGGGCATGAGGTCGACATAGTGCAGCGATTCCTCGCGCGTGTTCCAAGGCGCGTCGCCGACCTTGCGCCGGCGCAGCCACTTGACGCTCGACACGCCCTGGACGCCGGGCACCAGCAGCCGCAGCGGGTACCCCTGCTCGGGCCGGAGCATCTCGCCGTTCTGGCCGTAGACGACGATCGCGTCATCCAACGCCCTGTCGATCGGGATCGAGCGCGTCAGCGACGCGCCGTCGGCGCCTTCGGCCAGGACAAACTTCGCCCGCCGCCGGTCGACGCCGCATTCGTCGAGCAGCGTCGACAGCGCGACGCCGGTCCATTCGCTGCAGCCCAGCATGCCGTGGCTGTACTGGACGGTGGGCACCGCGACGTTGCCCCACTCCATCCCGGTATTGGCGGCGCATTCGATGAAGTGGATCCGCGTCACCGACGGAAAGCGGAGGATGTCGTCCATGGTGAAGATCCGCGCATTGGCGACGAGCCCGTGGATCATCAGCCGATGCTGGTGCGGATCGATTTCCGGAATCCCCGCGTGATGGCGCTCGAAGTGCAGTCCCGACGGCGTGACGATGCCGAACAAATTCTGCAGCGGCGTGAACGACACCGACGAATGCGGCGTCCGCGTGAGCCCGGGACTTGCGCGCCGCTCTATGTTGGCCTCGTATTTCGAGGGCATGCCGTATGGATTGGCGAGAATCGGCGCGCCGAGCGCCCGGCTCCATTCCGGGACGTTCGGTGGCAGATTGGCGCCGAGATCCTGCGCGACGGCGCGGGCGGGCCCGAGTGCCACGCCGAGGGCGACCGCGCGGCGCAGGAATCC
>JAAFGU010000066.1 GCA_010365205.1 Aromatoleum sp.
CTCGTCCGCGCCATCCTCGCCGATCCGGGCGGCGGCTTCGCCGTGCGCGCGATCACGCGCGACGTTCATTCGGAAAGGGCGCGAGCGCTGACGCAGGCCGGCGCCGAAGTCGTCGCCGCCGACATCGACGACGAGGCGAGCCTCGCCAAGGCGCTCAGGGGCGCGTACGGCGCGTACTTCGTCACGTTTTTCTGGGCGCATTTCTCCCCGGAAAAGGAATTGGCCGAGGCGCGCAACATGGCGGCCGCGGCCAAGGCGGCGGGGCTGAAACACGTCGTCTGGTCGACGCTGGAGGACACGCGCAAATGGATCCCGCTGTCCGACGACCGGATGCCGACGCTGATGGGCAAGTACAAGGTGCCGCACTTCGACGCCAAGGGCGAATCCAACCGGTTTTTCGCCGAAGCCGGCGTGCCTGCGACGTTTCTGCTGACGTCGTTCTACTGGGACAACCTGATCTATTTCGGCATGGGGCCGAAAAAGGGATCCGACGGCAAACTCGCGCTCACGCTGCCGATGGCCGACAAACCGCTACCGGGCATCGCCGCCGAGGATATCGGAAAATGCGCGTACGGCATCTTCAGGCGAGGCGACCAATATATCGGCAAGACCGTCGGTATCGCCGGCGGCCACCTGACCGGCGCGCAGATGGCCGCGGCGCTGGGCAAGGCGCTCGGCCAGGACGTGCGTTACAACGCGGTGACGCCGGCGGCCTATCGCGGGTTCGGCTTCCCGGGTGCCGACGACCTCGGCAACATGTTCCAGTTCAACGCCGAATTCGCCGACTATTTCACCGGTGCGCGCGACCTCGGCGTCGCGCGAGCGCTCAATCCCTCGCTGCAGTCGTTCGACACCTGGCTCGCCGCGAACAAGAGCCGCATCCCGCTCGAATAGGCGGACGCGAACGAACGGATTCCGCGACGCATCGCCCGCGCCCACGGTTCGCGCGAACGGCCGGGCGCGCAAGGACGCGGCGGCGGGAGTCAAGGGACGATGACCTCGAGCCTTCTCGCCGACGCGCTCGTCGCCGCGCACCTTGCGTTCCTGCTGTTCGTCGTTTTCGGCGCTGCGCTGGTGTTCTGGCGGCGCGGATTCGCGTGGCTGCATCTGCCGGCGGTCGCCTGGGCCGTCTGGATCGAATGGAGCGGCGCGATCTGTCCTCTCACGCCCTGGGAGAGCGCGCTCCGCGTCGAAGCGGGCCAGCGCGGGTATCGCGGCAGCTTCATCGAACACTACGTGATGCCCATCATCTATCCGCCGGGACTCACGCACGCGCATCAGCTCGTCCTCGGCGCGATTCTGGTGGCCGCCATCGCGGTGCTCTACGCGCTGGCGTGGCGCAAGTGGCGCACCGGCGTGTAGCGCAGGGCGTTTGAACATCGCCGCGATCACTCGACGCCTCCCCGACTGCCGTCCGACAGGAGCGCGTCCGGCCGAAACTGGAGGCGCTGCCTGCCGCGTTCCCCGACGCGGTATTCACGCTCGACGCAACCGCCGCCGAAGGCGACCTGGTGCCGCGCGCTGGCACCGGGATGGCACGCATCGAGGGGCGTTCGCCGGGGTTGCCGCCATGGGGCGCCGCGTTGGCGTGCGGGGGACGGACTCCTACCGGATCGCCGATGGCCGCATCGCCGAAGACTGGGACGCGGTCGACGAGGCCGGACTGATCGCGCAAATCCCCGCACGCTGCGGAGGCGGGCATCC
Organism: Aromatoleum sp.; assembly: GCA_010365205.1. Classification (GTDB taxonomy): domain Bacteria; phylum Pseudomonadota; class Gammaproteobacteria; order Burkholderiales; family Casimicrobiaceae; genus CAIWHR01. The sequence continues at coordinate 1,705 of JAAFGU010000066.1, forward strand.
ACATTCCGCCTGCGCCGCGATTGGAGGACAATCAAGCCGGCAGCAGCCAACTTATCGTCAGGAGTCCGCCATGGTCCTTTGTCCCGTTGCCATTGCCGTCGGTTGCAGGAAATGCCCGATCTTCGCCGCCTGTCCGGTCAAGAGCGTGATCGGCGACTACAAGAAGGAAGACGACGCGCCGGCGCGAAGCGCCGGCGGCACGGCGAAGGGCGGCGCAAAGAAGCAGTAGCACGCCCCCGGTGCAAGGGCGCTGTCGTCACGGCCCGCCGGATGGTCGCGCCGGCCGATGGCCGCGACCGGGAATACGAACAAAAGCCGCCGGATGCGGCCGCCGCGTGACGCGTCGAAACCGGCCCGCATAAAGACGCGAGGGGGACGCCACATGACGCATGCCGCGATCACAGGCTGGGGCAAGTGCATGCCGCCCGCTGTCCTTTCCAATGCCGATCTCGCGACGTTTCTCGACACCGACGACGAGTGGATCACCACACGCACCGGCATCCGCGAGCGGCGCGTGTCGCACGTGCCGGCGCTGGAGCTCGCCTACGTCGCCTCGGCGCGGGCACTTGCGTGCGCAGGACTCGCCGCGGGCGAGCTCGATCTCATCGTCTACGGCAGCTGCTCGAACGACGAGCAGATTCCGAACAGCGCGTCGGGGCTGCAGTTCAGGCTCGGCGCCACCGCCGCGGCGGCAATGGACGTCAACACCGCGTGCACGAGCTTTCTCTATTCGCTGTCGACGGCGACGGCGATGATCCGCACCGGCGTGGTCAGGAACGCACTGGTGGTCGGCGTCGAGGTGATCGCTCCGTTCATGGACTGGGCGAACCGCAACGTGTCGGTGCTGTTCGGTGACGGCTGCGCGGCGGTGGCCCTGCAGGCCTGCGACAGCGCCGAGGGTGTTCTCGGCGAAAAGCTCGGCTGCTTCGCCGACGCGCGGCAGACGCTGCGCGTGCGCGGTACCGGTCTTACTTACGCGAACGGCACCGTCACCTACGGCGACACGCTGTGGGACTTCGACGGGCAGGAAATCTTCAAGCGCGCGGTGCTCGGGATGAGCCAGGCCTCGGCCGACGTCCTCGCGAAATGCGGCTACGTCATCGCCGATGTCGACCTCGTCGTGCCGCATCAGGCGAACCTGCGAATCATCGAGTTCGTCGCCAAGCGGGCGCGGGCGCCGATGGACAAGGTGTACGTCACCGTGCACCGGTACGGCAACATGTCCGCCGCGACGGTGCCCGTCGCCCTGGTCGACGCGCTGGAGGAAGGCCGCGTCACACCCCACTCGCTGATCCTCACGCCCGCATTCGGCGGCGGTCTGACCTACTGCTCGCACCTCATCCGCTGGGGCGAGCGCACGACACCGTTACGAACGACCGACATCGACCTGCCGCCCTGCGAGCGCACGGCGCTCGAGATGGTGCGCGAATTCATGGCACGCAAAGTCACGCCCGGCCGCTCGACTCCGGGGTTGCTGGCGCCGAGGTTTCCCGAATCGGCCTGATCGGCGCAAACCGGAAGCCGTCCGCGCGTCCGGCTCGAATGCCCTGCGGCGCACGTCAGGTATTGACCAGCTTGCGGTGCGCCTGCACGCTCATCAGCAGGCCGAGGCCGATGAACAGCGAGATCAGCGCCGTGCCGCCGTACGACACGAGCGGCAGCGGGACGCCGACCACCGGCAGGAGCCCACTCACCATGCCCATGTTGACGAACGCGTAAGTGAAGAACATCAGCGTCGTCGCGCCGGCGATCAGCCGCGCGAACAACGTCGACGCGTTCGCGGTGATCATCATCCCGCGGCCGACGAGCAGCAGGTACAGTACCAGCAGCACGACGTTGCCGATGAGTCCGAACTCCTCGCCGAACACGGCGAAAATGAAATCGGTATGGCGCTCGGGCAGGAAATCCAGATGCGTTTGCGTGCCGTTCAGCCAGCCCTTGCCGACGACGCCGCCCGAACCCAACGCGATCGACGCCTGCGCGGAATGGTAGCCAGCGCCCAGCGGATCGCGTGCCGGGTCGATGAAGGTGAGGATCCGCTCGCGCTGATAGTGTTGCAGGTACGGCCAGGCGAGCGGCGCGGCTCCGGCGCCGAGCGCGGCCAGGCCGACGATGATCTTCCACGACAGCCCGGCGAGGTAAAGGACGTAGAACCCCGACGCCCCGATCAGCAGCGCCGTGCCGAGGTCCGGCTGCCGCTTGATCAGCCATACCGGCACCGCGATCAGGATCACCGCCAGCACGAAATCCTTCCACCCGATCCTTCCCTCGAATTTCTGGAAATACCACGCGAGCATCAGCGGCAGCGCGATCTTCATCAGTTCGGACGGCTGAAAGCGCGCGACGCCGAGATTGAGCCAGCGCCGCGAACCGTTGACGACCGTGCCGAACATCGCCACGCCCACCAGCAGCACAACGGCGATCAGGTAAAGCGGCACTGCGGCGCGCGCGATCGTCTGCGGCTGCAGGTTCGCGACGATCCACATCAGCACCAGCGCGCCTGCGAGGTTGGTCGCCTGCGACGTAACGCGGGCGACGCTCTGGTCGGTGGCCGAGAACAGCGTAATCAAGCCCACCAGCGCGATCGCCATCGCCACGCCGAGCAGGAAACTGTCGACGCGCCGCGTCAGCGCGTCCCGCACGCGGCCGAGGAAGTTGACCATCAGTCGCTCTCGTCTTCGGGGTCCTTGACCGGCGGCGCCGGTGCGGGGCCCGCCTTCCTGACGCCGGTCAGATAGTAATCAAGCACCTGTCGCGCGATCGGCGCTGCCGCCTGCGCGCCGAAGCCGCCGTTTTCCACCAGCACCGCCAGCGCGATCCGCGGCCGGTCCGCAGGCGCGTAGGCGATGAACCATGCGTGATCGCGCAGCCGCTCGTCCACTTTCGACGCCGCGTACTTCTCTCCCTTGAGCGAGTAGAGCTGCGCGGTGCCGGTCTTGCCGCCGCTGACGTACGCGGCGTTGGCAAATGCCGCGGCGCCGGTGCCTTCCTTGTTGACGCCGACCAGCGCATTCTTGATCACCGCGAGATGTTCGGGTTTCAACGGCACTGTGTGCGTCGGCTCGCGCTCGAGCTGGCGCTGCTCGCCTGTCCGCGCGTTGCGGATGAACTTCACGAGGTGGGGCCGATACGACACGCCGTCGTTGGCGACCGTCGCGATCGCGTGGGCGAGCTGGATCGGGGTGAACGTGTTGTAACCCTGGCCGATGCCGGCCGATATGCTGTCGCCGAGGTACCACTTCCGGTGCTCGTCGCGATAGTTCTTGCCGGCGAACCGGTTTTTTTTCCATTCGCGCGACGGCAACACGCCGGTGAGCTCGCCTTCGATGTCGATGCCGGTCTTCTGGCCGAACCCGAGCTGGCTCATGAAGCGGTAGGTGTCGTCGATCTCGGTCTCGTTAGCGAGCATGTAGTAATAGGTGTCGCACGAAGCGACAATCGACTTGTACATGTCGACCACGCCGTGCCCGCCGGGCTTGTCGTCGCGGAAGCGGTGGGCGGCGCCTGGGATCTGGAAGTAGCCGGGATCGGAGATCGTCTGTTGTGCGGTCCGCTTGCCGGACGTCAATGCGGCCAGCGCCAGGAACGGCTTGATCGTGGATCCGGGCGGGTACGCGCCGCGCAGCGGACGATTGAGGAGCGGCTTGTCCGGCGATTCGTTCAGCACCTCCCAGTTCGCCGGATCGATGCCGTCGACGAACAGGTTCGGATCGAAACCCGGCCGCGAGACGAACGCGAGCACATCCCCGGTGGCAGGCTCGATTGCCACCATCGCGCCGCGGCGGTCGCCGAACGCGGCCTCCGCGACCTCCTGCAGCTTGATGTCGAGCGAGAGCTTGAGATCGTTGCCGGGCACCGGCGGAGCGTGCGACAGCGTGCGCACCGCGCGGCCCGCGGCGTCGACTTCGACCTCCTCGACGCCGGTGGTGCCGTGCAGTTCCCGTTCGTAGGACAGCTCGACGCCGACCTTGCCGATGTAGTCCGAGCCCTTGTAGTTGGCCGTATCGTCCCACTCGTCGATGCGGTCGACGTCGCGGTCGTTGATGCGCCCGATGTAGCCGACGACGTGCGAGGCGATCTCGCCGTACGGATACTGACGGAACAGCCGCGCCTTGATCTCGACGCCGGGAAAGCGATAGCGATTGACGGCGAAGCGCGCGACCTCCTCGTCGGACAGGCGCGTGCGCAGCGGCAGGCTCTCGAAGTTCTTCGATTCTTCGAGCAGCTTGCGGAAGCGCTTGCGGTCGCGCGGCTGCACGTCGACGATCTGCGCCAGCGCATCGATCGTCTCCTCGACGTTCTTCACCCGCGACGGCTGGATCTCGAGCGTGTACGCCGAATAGCTCTGCGCCAGGATCACGCCATTGCGATCGGAAATCACGCCGCGGTTCGGTACGATCGGGACGATCGCGATCCGGTTCGTCTCGGCGAGCGTCTGGTAGTAGCGGTGCAGGACGACCTGCAGATAAAAAAACCGCGCGGCAAGGCCGACGAACGCGAGCACGACGACGATGCCGGCGAGTGCCAGCCGGCGCCGGAACAGGTACAGTTCGCGCTCCGGATTCTTGAGTTCGCGCGCGCAGAAACCCGCGCCGGCATCGTAACCGCGCCTTTTCGACGAGAACAGCAGGCGGCGGGCCATCGCGCGCGTCAGGACCCGGAGTCCGAGCTCACAGCTCGACCGACGAACGCGCCGGTCGCTGCGGCCATTGCAGGATGCCTGTCACCAGCGGCCACAGCAATGCGCCGGACAGCGGCGGCACCGCGTATGTCCAGCGCGGCAACGGCGCACCTCCGACCACGCGGACGAGGACGACCAGCCCGGCGCACAGCGCCAGTAGCACCGCGACCTGCGCCGCCTGCTGCCAGAGCGGGAACCGCAGCACGCGTCGCCGGAAATACTCGGCGGCATACGCGAGCACCGCGTAGGCAAGCGCGTGCTGGCCGAACAGCGTGGCGTCGCCGACATCCATCAGCAGGCCGACGCACCAAGCGGTGCCTACGCCCACGAAACGCGGTTCCTGGATGCACCAATAAAGGAGCACCAGCGCGAGGAAGTCGGGACGCAGCGCCAGCGCCGTCCCCGACAGCGGCAGCAGGTTCGCGAACAGCGCCAGCACGAGCGTCAGCACGACGAACCATGGCCGTGACGGGCGCAGGATCTCCTCGGGGCGCGCGGCGGAAAGCAAGGGTTTGGGCAGCGCCATCGATCAGCCTCGCCTGCCCTTGGCGCGACCGGACTTCTTTGCCGCGTCCGCATCAGCCGGCGCTTCCGGGCGCGGCGGCAGCGCCGCGGCCTGGGACAGCACGAGCAGATGGCGACTGCGATCCACGCCCGCCAGCGGCGTCGCGGTGATCCGAGCGAACATCTGGCCGGTATCGCGCTCGAGGGTCGCGACCCGCGCGACAGCGAGCCCCGGCGGATACGTGCCGTCGATGCCTGATGTCACCAACCGGTCACCGACCTGGATGTCGGCGTTGGGCGCCATGAACCGCAGTTCCGGGTCGTGGCCGGCGCCGGAACCGAACAGCACCGAACGCACGCCGCTGCGTTGGACCTTCACCGGTACCGCCTGGTCCTTGTCCGTGATCAACGTCACTTCCACCATGTAGGGAAATACGCGCGTCACCTGCCCGACGACTCCCTCTACGTCCACTACCGCCTCACCGGCCTTGAGATCGGCGTCGCCATCCTTGCTGACGAAGAGCTTCTGCGTGAACGCGTCGCGGCCGGTGTAGAGCACCTCGACCGCCGTCGCCGCGGCACCGTAGCGCGCGCGCACTCCGAGCAGCGCCTTCAGCCGGGTGTTCTCGTCTTGCGTTTCGGGGAGCGCCCGGGCCACGATACTCTGCTCGACCAACTGGCGCTTCAACGAGGCATTTTCGTCGCTGAGCGCGCGTTGCGACGCGAAGTACGAGCCGACGTAGCCAAGCGCCTCGCCCGGTACCTGCGCCGCGCGCTGAAGCGGGTACAGCACGATCGCCGCGAGGTGCCGCATGTTCTCGAGGTAGCGGTACCGGGTATCGAGGAACAGCAGCGCGATCGAGATCAGGCCGAAGAACGCAAGGCGCGCAAGCGGCGATGGGCCGCGGTGGAAAAACGCGGGCGGTTCGACCGGAACGTGGCGCATCGGGGGTCAGGCGCGCGCCGCGGCGCGCATCGGCGCCGGATTGGGATCCGCGGGACGTCGCGCACGGGCGCAGGCGCCGAGACAAGGCGGGGCACCCATCGTCCGCGGCGGTCCTGTCGCGGGAGGCGAAGCGAGGAGGAATCTGCCGTTCACCGCGGCCACGGTGTTGACCGGGAAAGACCGATCCGTCGCATGGCTCGGGAGATTCCTCACCGCTGGTTCGCGCAGGTTCACGCAGTTTGGATATTGACGGCGATCTTTCCGGGATCGTGTCCGCGTGCGGAGCCCGCCAGGCCCTAGTCCGACGTGAAGATCGTCGACAACTTTTCCATGTTCTCGAGCGCGCGGCCGCAACCGCGGACGACGCAGGTCAGCGGATCCTCGGCGACGATCACCGGCAGGCCGGTCTCTTCCATCAGCAGCCGGTCGACGTCGCGCAGCAACGCGCCGCCGCCGGTCAACACCATCCCGCGCTCGGCGATGTCGGCGCCGAGTTCCGGCGGCGTCCGTTCGAGCGCGCTCTTCACCGCCGACACGATGCTGTTGAGCGGATCGGTCAGCGCTTCGAGGATTTCGTTCGACGACACGGTGAAGCTGCGCGGAATGCCCTCGGCCAGGTTGCGCCCCTTCACTTCCATTTCCTTGACTTCGGAACCCGGAAACGCGGAGCCGATCGTCTTCTTGATCGTTTCGGCCGTCGTCTCGCCGATCAGCATCCCGTAGTTGCGGCGGATGTAATTGACGATCGCCTCGTCGAACTTGTCGCCGCCGACGCGCACCGAACCCGAGTAAACCATGCCGCCCAGCGAAATGACGCCGACTTCGGTGGTGCCGCCGCCGATGTCGACGATCATCGACCCGGTCGCCTCCGAGACGGGCATGTCGGCCCCGATCGCCGCGGCCATCGGCTCCTCGATCAAATAGACCTTCGACGCGCCGGCGCCGAGCGCCGACTCACGGATCGCGCGGCGCTCGACCTGGGTCGACCCGCAAGGAACGCAGATGATGATGCGCGGCGACGGCGAAAACAGCCGCGAATCGAGCACTCGCTTGATGAACTGCTTCAACATCTGCTCGGTGACGGTGAAGTCGGCGATGACGCCGTCCTTCATCGGCCGGATTGCCGTGATGTTGCCGGGCGTGCGGCCGAGCATCTGTTTCGCGGCGAGCCCGACTTCCTGGATCACGCGCTTGCCGTTGGGACCGCCTTCCTGCCGGATCGCGACCACCGACGGCTCGTTTAACACGATGCCTTTGCCGCGGACGTAGATCAGCGTGTTGGCGGTGCCGAGATCGATCGCGAGATCGCTGGAAAAATAGCCTTTGAAGAACTCGAACATGAAGACGGCAACCTGAGGAATGGGGGCGTCGGACGCGAACGTTGAGGCGCCGGCGGGCCCGGTATTGCATGGCGGAAGCTGCTCAAAAATATGACGATATGATAACCTATTGAATTGGGCTTCTGCACTGATTTTGCGCGGAAATCCGCGGAAATCCAGGTTGGGCGGCAGCAGGTTCCCGCGCTCCGCAGCCGGGGCCCCGGGAGACCCCGCAGGCGGATTTTTCGCGCCGCCCGATGCACCGCTGTCCATTCATCCGACCGCCATGACGATTTCCCTCGCCGACGTCCACCGCATCGCCAGGCTTGCGCGCATCGAGATCGACGCCGCGCAGGCCGAGGAAGTCCGCGCGAAGCTCGATGCGATCTTCGGGATGATCGGCACGCTGAACGCCGTCGACACCACCGGCGTGACCCCGATGGCGCACGCGCAGGACCTGATGCTGCCGCTGCGCGAAGACCGCGTCACCGAGACCAATCGCCGCGAGCTCTACCAGAGCGTCGCGCCGGCCGTCGAAGACGGGCTGTATCTCGTCCCAAAGGTCATCGAGTGAAGTGCGGCGGGAGCCGTGCGGCGTTCGAAGCCGGAACGCGTCATCGCCGTCCTGGGCAGGCGACCGGGCCGGCCCCGGTTGCCGCGCGCGCGCTCACCGGCTGCCCGAACGTGAACTGTGCGAACGCGGGCTGAACGAACGTGATTAGCGCCACCATCGCCGAACTGCGCGCCGCGCTCCGCTCGAAGCGCCTGTCCAGCGTCGAACTGACGCAAGGCGTGCTCGAGCGCATCGCACGCCTGAATCCGGCCCTGAACGCGTTCGTGACCGTCGACGCG
>JAAFGU010000067.1 GCA_010365205.1 Aromatoleum sp.
GACGCCACCAGCGCCGTGTACTCGCCCAGGCTGTGCCCGGCGACCAGCCCCGGTTGCGGGCCGCCCGCGGCCTGCCACGCGCGCCAGACCGCGACGCCCGCCGTTAACATCACCGGCTGCGTATTGACGGTTCGATTGATATCGATCTCGGACCCGTCGGTCACCAGCGCCCAAAGATCCTCGCCGAGCGCGTCCGATGCTTCGGTGAATGTCGCGCGCACGGCGGGATGGCCGTCGAAACCGGTCATCATGCCGATCGACTGTGAGCCCTGCCCCGGAAACACGAACGCCAGTTTCATGGCTTCACCACCGCAAGAGAACCGAGCCCCAGGTAAATCCGCCGCCGACGGCGAGCAGCATCACGTGCTGGCCCGCCGCGATGCGACCGTCGCGCGCCGCTTCGTCGAGCGCCAGGGGAATCGATGCGGCGGACGTATTGGCGTGCCGGTCGACGGTCGTGACGACGCGCGTCATCGGCACGTCGAGCTTTTTCGCGGTTGCCTCGATGATCCGGATGTTGGCCTGGTGCGGAACGATCCAGTCGATGGCATCGCTCGAAAGCTCGTTGGCGGCGAGCGCCTCGCGCGCAACGTCGGCGAGCGCCTTGACGGCGAACTTGAACACCGCGCCACCGTCCATGCGGACGAACGGCGTCCCGATCACCTGTCCTTCCGACAAGGACCCCGGTACCGACAGCATGTCGCGGTAGCTGCCGTCGGCATGCAGATGCGACGAGAGTATTCCGGGATCCGCCGACGGCACCAGCACCGCCGCACCCGAACCATCGCCGAAGAGCACGCAGGTGCCGCGGTCGTTCCAGTCGAGGATCCGCGAGTAGATCTCGGCGCCGACGACGAGCGCGTTCCTGACGGCCCCGCTGGCGACCATCTTGTCGGCGAGGGTCAATGCGTACACGAAACCGCTGCACACGGCCTGCACGTCGAATGCGGGCCCGTTTTTTGCGCCGAGTTTCGATTGCAGGATGCACGCGGTGGCGGGGAACACCATGTCCGGCGTCGTCGTCGCAACGACGATGAGGTCGACGTCGGCCGCCGCGAGACCGGCGGCACCCAGCGCCGCGCGCGCGGCGTGAAGCGCGAGATCGCTCGTCTGTTCGCCCGGTGCTGCGATCCGCCGTTCGTGAATGCCGGTGCGCGCGCGTATCCACGCGTCGCTGGTGTCGATCTGCCGGGCGAGATCGTGATTGGTCAGGATATGCGCAGGCAGATAACTGCCGGTCCCGGCGATTCGGCTATGCATCGGGCAAGACCGCCGTCGGTTTCGATGTCGGCGCCGTCGCTGCGCTGCCGATCGCCGGCATCGCGGCCATCCGTTGCGCGATGCGCTCGAGGACGCCGCTCACCGCTTCGGCGTGCGCCTTCGCCAGCGCATTCTGGAACGCGAGCGCGTCGGCTCCGCCGTGGCTTTTCACGACAACCCCCCGAAGTCCGACCAGCGTCGCGCCGTTGTACAGGCGCGGATCGATGCGCCGCTTGAATGCCATCAGCACCGGATAGGCCAACATCGCGGCCAGGCGGGACAGCGGGTTTCGCGTGAATTCTGTCTTGAGGAACTCGTACAGCATTTGCGCAAGGCCCTCAGAGGTTTTCAGCATCACGTTGCCGACGAAACCGTCACAGACGACGACGTCCGTGGTGCCCATGTAGATGTCGTCGCCCTCGACGTTGCCGTAGAAGTTAAGGCCGGCGTTCCTCAACCGTTCCCCCGTCTCCTTGACGACGTCGTTGCCCTTGATGTCCTCCTCCCCGATGTTGAGCAGGCCCACGGTCGGCCGCTCGATGCCATCGACGGCGGCGACCAGCGCCGTGCCCATCACCGCGAACTGGACGAGTTGCTCGGGCGTGCAATTCACATTCGCCCCGAGGTCGAGCACCGTCACCACGCCCTTCTTCGTCGGCAGCTGGGATGCGATCGCGGGACGGTCGACTCCGGGAAGCGTCTTCAGCACGAAGCGCGAGATCGCCATCAGCGCGCCGGTATTGCCCGCCGACACACAGGCCTGCGCCGTGCCGTCCTTGACCAGGTTGATTGCGACGCGCATCGACGAGTCTTTCTTCCGGCGCAAGGCGTCTGCCGGAGGCTCGTGCATCTCGACGACCTCGGTCGCCGGATGAATGGCGAGCCGCGCTTTGGCCGGAGACCTCAATTTCGCCAACGCGGCCTTGAGCGGCGCCTCCGGACCGACGGCGATCAGCCGCGCGTCGGGGTTTGCCTCGAGAAATCTGAGGGCCGCGGGCAGCGTGACGGACGGGCCGTGGTCGCCCCCCATCGCATCGACGGCTACCGTGACCGGCATGTGGGGATCGGCTTTCGCCCGTTGTCGTGTTCTTGGAACGTGCGGCGCCCTTGCCGGCGGCGCGGGCGAGCCGGCGGTTCAGCCGAGCGCAACAAACGCCACGGAACCGCTACCGGCACCGGCCTCCCACGTCCGTGGAAGGCGGCGCGAGCGCATGTTACTCGTCGGCCTTGGTCTTGATAACCTGCTTGCCGCGGTAGAAGCCGGACGGGCTGATGTGATGACGCAGATGCGCTTCGCCGGTGACCGGTTCAACCGCGAGCGGCGGAGTGGTCAGAAAATCGTGCGCGCGATGCATGCCGCGCTTCGACGGCGACTTCTTGTTTTGCTGAACGGCCATGGTCTTCTCCAGTCGTGGATGCTGCTGTTCGTAGGGGTCATTATTCGTTCTTCGGCGCGGGCTTGAGACCCGCCAATGCGCCGAAGGCCGATGTTCTTTCTTCCGCTGCGCCCGCTGCCGTGGCGGCGCCGACACATTCCGGACGCTCGCAACGCGGCGCAAAGGGCAGCGTCAACAACAATTCGTCCTCGACGAGCTCGAGCGCGTCCAGCGGTACCGATGCGAGCACGACTTCATGCTCGGCTTCGCCGTCGAGTCGCGCAAGTTCGCGCTCGTCGCGCGCCAGCAGCAACAGCGTCCGCTGCGCGACCGGCCCCTCGAACGGCGCGAGGCAACGCTGGCACTCGAGCGGGACGATGCCATCGAGCCCGATTTCCAGTGCTGGCCGGCCGAGTGCGTCGGACGTACCTTCGATCCTCCACGCGACCCGGGCCAGCCCGCCCTCATCCGCCACTCCATCTGCCATTCGCGGAAGCGTGGTCGCATCGACGATGCCCTCGAGGGTTGCGCGCCGCGCGCACAGGTCGAAGGCGTCGAACGTGCCGTCGCGACTAATCGCTGCTCCTTGCCGGCCGGACATGCCCTGCCTCCGCCACGCGGCCCGACTGTCGCCTTGCGCTTGAGCCGATCAGTCAAAAACGTTAGATAATAGCGCGCGCCGTCATCCATGTCAAAAAATGCCCGATAAAACAACATCCAACCCCACATCGACGGAGCCCGGCACCGTGGCGCGCCGATTGGTGCTGGCCTCGACGTCGCGCTACCGTGCGGCGCTGCTCGAGCGGTTGGGATTGGCGTTCAGGGTCGCCGCTCCCGGCGCGGACGAGGCTGCGCGTCCCGGCGAATCACCCGCGGCGACCGCGTTGCGGCTGGCCGAAGCGAAGGCCCGCGCAGTCGCCAGCGCCTATCCCGATGCGGTGATCATCGGCTCCGACCAGGTGGCCGATTGCGACGGGGAAGCGGTGGGCAAGCCGGGCGACCACGCGGCGGCAACCGCGCAGCTCGCCCGGCTGTCAGGCCGGACGGTCGTTTTCCATACCGCGCTCGCGGTTCTGGATGCGGGCACCGGCCGCTGTCAGACGGCCCTGGTCGACGTCCGCAGCACGTTCCGTTCGCTGACCCCCGCAGAGATCGAAGTTTATTTGCGGCGCGAGCAGCCGTACGACTGCGCCGGCGCGGTCAAATCGGAAGCACTGGGCATCGCGTTGTTCGAGGCGATCGAAAGCGACGATCCCACCGCACTCGTCGGTCTGCCGCTGATCCTCCTGACCACGATGCTGCGCGCAGCCGGTCTGCCGGTACTCGGCGGGCGCTGACGCGGCGCGGCGATGGCGGGCCGTCTGTTCCTGGTGCCCAATCTTCTCGGTCCGACGCCGCCGGAGGACGTGCTGCCGCTGCGCACGATCAAGATCGCACGCGCGCTCGCCCACTACGTCGTCGAAAACGCGAAGCCGGCGCGGCAATTCCTCAAGGCGCTCGACCCGGTGCTGGCGCTCCGGGAGATCGCAATCGAAGAAATCGGCGCCGCGCCGTCGCCGGCGCGCTGCGCGGAGCTGCTCGCGCCGGCTCGGGCCGGGCATGACATGGGGCTCCTCTCCGACGCCGGATGCCCCGGTATCGCCGACCCGGGCGCCCTGCTGGTCGCGGCCGCTCATCGCGAAGGCATCGCCGTGGTGCCGTTGGTGGGGCCGTCGTCGCTGCTGCTCGCGCTGATGGCCTCGGGCATGAACGCCCAGGGCTTCGCTTTCCAGGGTTACCTGCCCGTCAAGCCCCTGCCGCGCGTCGAGGCCATTCGCCGGCTCGAGGCCGAATCGCTGCGAACCGGGCAGGCGCAACTCTTCATCGAGACGCCGTACCGCAATTCCTCGATGCTGGAAGCGCTGCTGGCTACCTGCAGGCCCGCGACGCGCCTCGCCATTGCGGCGGACCTGACAAGCGTATCCGAAACCGTCGATTCGCGAACGATCCGCGAATGGCGTGAACGCGAACGCGCCGGCTACGACAAGCGGCCCGCGCTGTTCATCCTGCAGGCGTAACCGCGCGGCGGCTCACTGGCCCTCGGCATTCGGCACGTCCTGGATGTAACTTTTCAGCATCCGGTTTTCGAAGCTTTGCTCTTCGTAGACCGCCTTCGCCACGTCGTGAAAGGAGACGACGCCGGCCAGCGTGGTGCCGTCCATCACCGGCACGTAACGCGCGTGCCGCTCGAGCATGTTCCGCCGCAATTCCATCACATCGAGGCTTGGCTCCGCCGTCAGCGGGTTCGCATCGAACACGCTGCTGACACGGGCGTCGCCCAGCGCCCCGCCACGATCGGCAAGCGCAACTAGCACTTCGGCGAAGGTCAGCAAGCCGGCCATCCGGCCCTTGTCCATCACGACCAGCGAGCCGATGTCGAGCTGCGCCATCGCTTTGACCGCGTCGAGCACCGGAGCGTCGGGGGCAATCGTGTACAGCGCGTTGCCCTTGATTCGCAGGATTTCGCTGACCAGCATCGTTTCCTCCTTCCCGCGTCGCGCACGGGCTTCTCCGCTGCTGCCGAGCGTACTCCCGGGGTGCTGTCCCGCGCAACGGCCACCGGGCGCTAGGCATCACCCAGCGGCTTCGATCGAGTCGGAAAACACAAGTCGAGCGTCGTGCGACTCTTTCGCGCACGACGCTCGAACAAAGGCGCCGCTACCTGTAAAGGAGATGCGGCAGCCAGAGCCCGATGCCGGGAAACAGGTACAACAGGATCAGCGCGATCACCTGGATCCCCATGAACGGCATCATCCCGGCGAAGATCGCATTGAGCGTCACGTGTGGCGGCGAGACGCCCTTCAGATAGAACGCGGCCATCGCCACAGGCGGTGACAGGAACGCCGTCTGCAGATTCAGCGCCACGAGCAGTCCGAAGAACAGCGGATCGATGTTGAAGTGCGGCAGCAGCGGGATGAAGATCGGCATGAAGATGATGATGATCTCCGTCCACTCGAGCGGCCAGCCGAGCAGGAAGATGATGACCTGCGCCAGGATCATGAACTGCACCGGGGTCATCTCCATCGAAAGCACCCATTTCTCGATGACCTCCTGTCCTCCGAGCAACGCGAATGCCGCCGAGAAAATGCCGGAGCCGACAAACAGCCAACACACCATCGCGCTCGTCTTGGCGGTAAGAAAGGACGACTCCTTCACGATGTTACCGAGCTGCTTCGTCGTCTTCCAGAAAACGCCCCCGCGGCTCGCGCCTCCGGCTCCCGTCGCGCGCCAATTGCCGATGAAGCGATAGATCGCCGCAAGAACGACGCCGCCGAATCCGCCGACCGCCGCCGCCTCGGAGGGCGTGGCAAGCCCGAACACGATCGATCCCAGCACGGCGACGATCAGCAAGGCCAGCGGAAAGAACGAACTCAGCAGCATCTTGAATACTTCGAGCCGCTCCCAGCTCCAGAGCCGGTACAGCACGGCGATGAGGGCGATGCCGACGCCGAACGCGATCCACAGCCACAGGGGCACCGGCAGCCGCGCCTGATGCTCGGCGGGGGCCCCGGCGGATTTGCTTTCGACGGGCGGCGCCGCGCCAGGCGATTCCTTCGCGCCCTTCTCGATCCCCGCCTCGACCGGCGTGGCCTCCTTGAGGACTTCAGCCGGCGAATCCTTCGCCCCCGTTTCGGTTTCCTCCGATTCCGCGCCGCCGATCAGGCCCGTTGACAACTCCCTCTCCTGCGCGGGCGCCGCGACGAGGCCGCCTGCCTGGATCAGTCCGGCCGTGCTGGCCTCGACCTCCGGCGCTGTCGTCATCCGGTAGGTGACGCCCAGTATTGCGGCAATGAACAGCGCCGGCACCAGCGTGACGAACAGTTGACCGAGCACCGTGCGTTTTGCAACGCCCACGTTGTCCCCTCTGCGGAGCGCCCGAAACAGTCCCGTCAACGCGTTGCTGCCATGCCGCGCCTGAGTCTTTGCCCAGACCGGAAGCTCCACGACCCGTTCGCTCGCGGCGAGAGGTGGCATCAGGTGAGGCTTCCACGCTGCGAGGACGATGATGTAACCGATATAGAGCCCGGCGAGCATGATGCCGGGCAGGAAGGCCCCGGCGTAGAGTTGGACGACCGACACGCCCGCAACCGCTCCGTAGACGATCAGCAGCACCGACGGCGGGATCAGGATGCCGAGGCAGCCTCCCGCAGTGATCGCGCCGGCCGCCACCTTGACGTTGTATCCGGCCTTGAGCATTGCCGGAAACGCGAGCAGGCCCATCAGCGTGACGACCGCGCCGACGATGCCGGTGGCGGTCGCGAAAATGGCGCAGGTGACGATGGTCGCCACGGCGAGCGCCCCGGGGATGCGCGCGGTGGCCAGATGCAGGCTCTTGAACAATCGATCGATCAGCTGCGCCCGCTCGACGAGGTAGCCCATGAACAGGAACAGCGGAATCGCGATCAGCACGTCGTTCGACATCACGCCATAGGTGCGTTGCACGAAGAGGTCGAGCACCCGCCGCACCGCGGTCGCCGGATCGACGCTGCGATAGGCAAGCCAGGCGAAGAACACGCCCATACCCATCAGCGTAAAGGCCGTCGGGAACCCCAGCATGATGCCCACGCAGATCATCGCGAGCATCAGCAGACCGAGGTGGCCGTTGGTCATCTGCGACGGCGGCGGCATCAGGACGAACACCAGGATCACGACCGCGGCCATGAGGGAAATCCCGAACCAGACTTCCTTTCTCATTTGCGGGCCTCTTCTTGCCCCTGTTCGACCACGAAGTGGTCGAGCTTGGCGATGTCCTCATCCTTGACGTGGACCATCTCCTTCAGCTTGTCGACGTCCACTTCTTGCACATCCTCCTCGCGGGAGGGCCAGTTGCCCTGCTTCAGGCAGATGATGCAGCGGATGATCTCGACGACGCCTTGCAGCAGGATCAATGCCCCGGCGACCGGGATGACCGTCTTGAACGGGTAGATAGCCGGTCCGTCGGAGGTGATGTTCGAATGCTCGTTGATCGCCCAGGACTCGGCGGCATAGGTGTAGCCCGCCCAGACGAACGCCATGACACCAGGAATGAAAAACAGGATGTACAGCGTGAGGTCGAGGCCGGCCTGCATCCGCGGCGGAAAGAAGCCGTAAAGCACATCGCCGCGCACGTGGCTGTTCTTCGCGAGGGTGTAGGCGCCGGCCATCATGAACAGCGTCCCGTACATCATGATCATCGCGTCGAAAGCCCACGCGTGCGGGTGATCGAGCGCATACCGCGAGTACACCTCCCAGGAGATGAGCAAGGTGAGTCCGACGATCAACCAGGAGAACGTCTGGCCGACCCAGGTGCTCACCTGGTCGACAAAAAGCAGCAATCTTTGCATGGCCGAAAACCTCCGACGATGAGGCGGCGGACCGGGACCCTGGTGCTGCGACTTTCCCCGCGGCCGGCGGCAACGCCCAACAAAAACACCATCCGGGGCCGCCGGATGGTGTCGGTCTCGAACTCGGCGTGCGTCAGGCCTTCTTCGCCGCCGGTTTGACGCCAAAGTAGTGGTTGTAGGCCATGCGCCGGTTCACGTAGGTGTCGAGGTCCCAGCGCACGGTTCGCTCCGCATACTTCTTCTGCGATTCGATAATTTCCTTGAACAGCGGGTTCTCCGCCGACTTCTTGTCCGTGACCACGTCGTAGACTTCGATCTGCTTCTGCAGAATCGAATCCGGCGTCTTGTAGAACTTGACCTTGTCCTTCACCTGCAACTCGATGTAGTCGGTGGAATAACGGTCGATCGCCTTCCACATCATGTCGGCGGAGGCCGCATCCACGGAATAGGCGATGATCGCCTTCATCTTCTCCGGCAGCGCGTCGTACTTGGTCTTGTTGAACGTGATCTCGAACTGCTCGGCGTTCTGGTGGAAGCTCTGCAGCATGCACACTTTGGACACATCGGGGAATCCGAGCAACCGGTCGGAACTCGCGTTGTTGAACTCCGCCGCGTCCAGCAAACCGCGGTCCATCGCCGGCACGATCTCGCCGCCGGGCAGCGCGTTCACTGCCGCGCCCATTGCGGTGAACACGTCGATCGAGATACCGACCGTCCGGTACTTGAGGCCCTTGAAATCCTCCACCTTGGTGATCGGCTTCTTGAACCACCCAAGCGGCTGCGTCGGGTGCGGACCGTACGGGAAGGAGACCACATTCGCGCCGATGGACGCATAGAGCTTGGCCAGCAGTTCCTTGCCGCCGCCGTACCTGTGCCACGACAGCAGCATGTTGCCATCCATGCCGTACGCCGGACCGGAGCCCCACAGCGCGAGCGCATTTTGCTTGCCGTAGTGATACACGAGCACACCGTGGCCGCCGTCGAGCGTCCCTTTCGACACCGCGTCGAGCAGGCCGAACGCGGGGACGACCGCGCCCGCCGGCAGCACTTCGATCTTGAGGTCGCCGCCGGTCATGTCGTTGACCTTCTTCGCGTAGTCGAGCGCGAACTCGTGGAAGATGTCCTTCGACGGCCACGTCGACTGCCATCGCATGCTGATCGGGCCCACTTGGCCTTTGGCGATCATCGGGAAGCCGAGCGTGGCGGCGCCGACGGCAGCGCCGGTCGCGGCCTGCAGGAATTTGCGGCGGGAACGGGGTGCCACAGCGAGCTCCGGCGATTCCGGAGCGATGGACTTGCGCGTCATGCTTCCTCCTGGAAAATTGGCGGCGTAGCGCCTTGCCCGGAATGGCCATTGCGCCACCCCGATCGTCCCGGCGGTCCGGCGTCGCGCCCTGCCCCGGCGTCGACGTCATGCCGCCTTTTGCCGCAAGTCTATACCCCGAACTCGCGCTCCGTCCATCGAGTTCGCAGTCGCCGGGTCGGAACGCCACACGCCCGGGCGCGTCGGGCCGGGGGCGTTGGCCTAACCGCCGAGCGTCCGCCGCTCGCGCAGCGCCTGCGCCAGCGTTCCGCTGTCGACGTATTCCAGTTCACCACCGACGGGCACGCCGCGCGCGAGCCGGCTTACCGTGAGCCCGCGCGCCGCCAACAGCTCCCCGATGTAATGCGCGGTGGCTTCGCCTTCGTTGGTGAAATTGGTCGCCAGCACCACCTCGCGGACGATGCCGTCAGTCGCGCGCTTGAGCAGCCGCTCCAGCCGGATTTCCTTGGGGCCGATGCCGTCCAGCGGCGACAGGCGCCCCATCAACACGAAATAAAGCCCCGAGTACGCTTGCGTGTTCTCGACCATCAGCAGGTCAGACGGCGTTTCGACGACGCACAGCAACGACGCGTCGCGCTTGGCGGAACGGCAGAGCGCGCAGACCGCATCTTCGGTGAACGTGTTGCAGCGTTCGCAATGGCGGATCGTCCGCGCCGCCCGCTCGAGCGCCTGCGCGA
>JAAFGU010000068.1 GCA_010365205.1 Aromatoleum sp.
GACGCGCCGCGGGCAACGCGCTTGCCGGGTCCGCGCGCCGCACGCGGTTGCGCTCCGTCAGCACGATCTCGGTCGCGCGAGCGAGGTCCTTGTCGTATTGGGCCGACATCTGCTGCGCGAATCCCGCGTCCTCAATCGCAACGTCGAGTTCGTAGTTGTTCATCCAGCTTGCGACGTTCAGATTCGTCGACCCGACGCGTGACCAGAGCCCGTCGGCCACCGCGGACTTCGCGTGCAGCATCGTCCCGCGCCATTCGAACACGCGGACGCCGGCCTCCAGCAGCGGCCGGTAATTCGCCCGCGAAAGTGCCGACAAGGCCGGCAGATCGCTCGCGCCCGGCACCAGCAGCCGCACATCGACTCCGTCGCGCGCCGCGGCGGCGAGCGCTTGCACGTAGGGCGCGTTGCCGACAAAATAGGCGTCGGTCAACCAGAGATTTCGTCGTGCCAGCGACGCGATGACGAGGTCGAGTCGGTACGTACCCGTCGCGCTCGGCGCTCCGGCGATCACTCGCAACCGAACGTCACCTGCGTGCTCCGCCACGCCCGCCGCCTTGATGACATCGGCAGGCAGCGCGGTATCCCCGCAAATCGCCCAGACCTGCGCAAACGCATGCTCCAGTTCGACCACCGCCGGGCCAAGGATCTCGATGCCCGTGTCGCGCCACGGTTCGAGTCGGCGCGCGGGGTCGCCCAGCCATTTGGCGCTCACGCAGAGACCGCTGACAAAGCCGACGCCGCCGTCGATCGTAATCGTCTTCCGATGATCGCGCGTCAGCCACTGCAGCGGACTTTGCAGCCGCGGCGGGTTGAAAATCCGCACTTCGGCGCCGGCGCTTCGAAGCAGCGACCACAGGGCGCCCGCGTGAGGCGCGCCCAGCCAGTCGCAGAGGACGAAGACCTGCACGCCGGCACGGGCGCGCGCGGCGAGTGCGTCGGCGAACTCGCGGCCGATCCTGTCGTCGTCGACGATGTAACTCTCGAACAGGATCACCCGCTCGGCGCGCTCGATCGCCTCGAGCCACGCCGGATAGTTCTCGGCGGCGTCCAGCAGAAGGCGCACGGCATTGCCGCCGATCGGATTGGAACCGGCCGCCCGCGCGAACGCGTGGTCGGCCCGTTCGAGGTCACTTGCGTCGGGAAGCAGGCGTGAAGCCGGGAGCGGTTTGTTCATGCAGCGGCGAGGATACCCTCTCCGCCGGTCGATGTGCCAACGGCGATCCGCGTCATCAAGCGCCTGATCCCGGCCCAACCGGGACGAGTCCGGGAGGGACCCCACGCCGGACGCCGTTCAGCGCAGGGGCCCGACGTTGAATCATCCGCGTCGGTCTAATCCGTTGCGGCGGCCCGGACAGACCGCTCCGGCTGCAAACGCTTTACGCCGACTTTGCGATCAGGAGATCCCGCACCAAACGCACGCCTTCAACATTGGCCGCGATCTGCTCGGCACGCTCCTTCAGCGGCGCCGAGGCGACGGTGCCGGTAAGCGTCACGATGGCATCCTTGGTATCGACGCCGATTTGCAGCGAGCGCAAGCCCGGCTCCGCCAGGATCGCAGCCTTGACTTTCGCGGTGATCGTCGCGTCGTCCAGCACCTCCGCGGTCTTGGCGGTCGCGTCATTTGCCTTGCTCGCGACCTTGTCGGCGGCCCGGTCGATTTTCTGGCCGGCCGTCTCCGCCGGGGGGCGCTGGTCACAGCCCGCTGCCAAGACCGTGGTCGCGACCAGCATCGCGACAAAAAGCGATTTTCGCTTCAACGCATCCATGTTCATCTCCTTAACAGTTCACTCGAATTCTGCGGCAGTGAATGCGCGGCGCTCTACCCGCGCTGTGCGCTCGACTGACGTAGTGACGTCATGGTGCCGCAGCGGCGGGTAACGCCCTATCGGACAGCGGCGGCACATGATGTAGGGAAAGATTCGGCGCCCAAGTAGGGCGCCGCCTACGTCATCGACAATTCCGTTCGGGAAGCGCTCGGGAGCGGCATCGCTTCCGCCTGCCGCCGCCGGCATTCGGCGGTCGATCCACCCGCCCCAACCGCCAATGCGCGCGGTCGTGCGGTTGAAACGATTGGATTGCAATGCACGCGCCCGGCAAAACGCGACGCTTCTGATACCTGAAGCGTATTACCGGAAGAGGCAGAACGGCCCCTGTCCCAGCGCCTCGGGCACGAACCAGGCGCGATACAGGCCTGCTACGGCAAACGTGGCAACGATAAACGCCGCTGCATATCGATAAGCGGCGCGCGTGAACAGGCGCCGCGAACGTGCAAGGGTCCAGCCCGCCGCGAGCAGATTGGGCAACGTGCCGATTCCGAAGGCGAACATCACCAGCGCGCCCTCGCCGGCGCCACCGGCAAGCAGCGCAACCGGCAATACGCTGTAGACCAGGGCGCAAGGCGTGAACCCCCAGACGAGTCCGAGCACATAGCGCCCGGCGATACCGCCGCCGGGCGCGACGCGCGTCACTGCGGGCATCAATCGCCGAAACACGGCGAGGCCCGCACGCTCGAGCCCTCCGAATTGAATCCCGCGCACGGCGATCGAAAACGCGAGCACGAGCAGAAGAAGATTGGCGACCGCATACAGCGTCCGCTGCAGCGGCGCTACGGACACCGCGAACGCGGCGCCGCCCGCTGCGCCGAACAGTGCCCCCAACACAACGTAGGTGGTCAGCCGCCCGGCATGACTTGCCGCTTGTCCGAAACGCAAGCTGCGCTGGGGTTGCAGCGGCGCAACGGCGGGCGGACGTCCCACCAGCGCAAGCCATCCGCCGCACATTGCGAAACAATGCAGACCACCCAAGAGGCCCGCGAGAAGTGCTCCGATCAATGCCGATTCTGGCATGAGATGGTTCCGGCCGATCCCACGAAACTGAAGCAGCTCGCCGGTCTCCGCTAACGCCTCGGGTTGTCGCTGGGCAGCTCTGCGTCCGCGGCGTCGTCGTCGTGCGCGGGCTGCTCCAGGAACAGCGTGAGCGCCGAAGAGGCCATGCCCACGGCCCAGAAACCGAAGAATCCCAGCGTGTAGATTGCCTGTCGTGACATCTCGAGCGGCGCGCCGAAGACGTGCAGGTCGAGCGGATCGACTACCGAAAAGAACGCGAGCTCCGCCGCCGCCGCGACGACAAACGCCGGCCAGACGATCCACATCAGGCGTCGCGCGGTCAACTCTCGGTTCGGCATCGTCACCTCGTCCTCGACAATCATTGGCTGCCGACGATGCCAAGCCGAACGTCGCGGATCGCGCCGTTCACCACGACCGCCGGCAGCCGCCAGTCATCCGTCTCGACGGTGACAAGCCACCGTCCCGGCGTCACCGGACCGACGCGGCCCGTGTAGCTCCCGTCCGGTCCGCGCACGACGTCGGCGCGGCGATCGAAACCCGCGCGCGTCGGATGCGTGATCAGAAGCCTGACCGTGGCAGGACTCGCGGTAAGATCTCGTCCCGGCGCAGAGACCGTGACCCGCGCACGGCCGCTTTCGTCGACGTTGACGTTCGCCGCGATTTGCAGCGCCGCTGCGCGATCGGTTCGCGCCAGCGTGCGGTTGATCATCAGGCCCCGCTTGTAGTAGTCGTCGGCAACCAGACCATCGTCGGTCGCAATGGCGAGCCAAAGCGTGGCGAAACCGGCGACGACCACGATGACCGGGCCCAGCATCAGCAGCCACGGCCAGCGGTGGCGGTACCAGGGTGTCGGCGACGGGGAAGGTGCGGTCATGGCGAGCATCGCGGTGGTCCTCACGGTATCACGGCCGGGGCAGGATGAAGGTCGTGTTCTCGCGGCGGACGATCGCCGGGTCGTCGACCGCCTCGATCAACAGTTCGACCTTGTGCAAGCCGGGCGCGGCGGCACCCTGCGCTACTTGCAGGCGCAACGGGATCAGCTTCGCCGACGCTGCGTCGACCTTCACCGGCTGCACCAGCCCGACCACGCCGATGCCGGGCAGGCCTTCGGCGGTAATGCGGAATTGCCGCGGAATCTCGGCCATGTTCATGATCTGAACGCGGTAGACGTTTTCGATGACGCCGGGGCTCGCCTCGCGCGCGAGCGCGCCGCGGTCTCGGGCGACGTCGACCTTGAGCGGGCTCTTCAGGGCGAGCGAGACGCCGGCGGCAGCGGCGATGATCAGCAGCAGTGCCGAGTAGACGAGCGTGCGCGGCCGCAGCACCCGTCGCCATATCTGCCGGCGCGTCATGCCTTGGGCCAGCGAAGTCGTCGACGCGTAGCGAATGAGGCCTCGCGGGTAGCCGAACCTGTCCATCACCTGGTCGCAGCCGTCGATGCAGGCGGTGCAACCGATGCATTCGTACTGCAGCCCCTCTCGGATGTCGATGCCGGTCGGGCACACCTGCACGCAGATGTTGCAATCGACGCAGTCGCCCATGCCGGCCGCCTTCGGGTCGATCTTTTTGCTGCGCGACCCGCGCGGCTCGCCGCGACCCGCGTCGTAGGCGATGATCAGCGTGTCCTTGTCGAACATCACCGACTGGAACCGCGCGTATGGACACATGTACTTGCACACCTGCTCGCGCATCCAGCCCGCGTTGCCGTACGTCGCGAACGCATAGAAGAGGATCCAGAAGGTCTCCCAGCCGACGAGGTTCAGCGCGAGCGCGCGCTCGCCAAGGTCGCCGATGGGCGTGAAATAGCCGACGAACGTGTAGCCGGTCCAGAGGGCGAGCACGATCCACAGCATGTGCTTGGCAGACTTGCGCGCGACCTTCGCCGGCGAAGCCGGCGCCGCATCGACCTTCATGCGCGCCTGGCGGTCACCTTCGATCTTGCGCTCGATCCACAGGAAAATTTCGGTGTAGACCGTCTGCGGGCACGCGAAGCCGCACCACAGCCGGCCCGCTACGGCCGTGAAGAGGAACAGCGAGAACGCGCAGAGGATGAGCAGGACGCTGAGATAGATGACGTCCTGCGGCCAGAAGACGATTCCGAAAATGTAGAACTTGCGCGCCGCGAGATCGAAGAGCACGGCCTGACGGTCGTTCCACCAGAGCCACGGCAGCCCGTAGTAGACGACCTGCGTGGCGATGACAATCGCCACGCGCCAATTCCGGAACCGTCCGGTGATGGCGCGCGGATAGATCTTCCTGCGGATCTCGTACAGGCCGACGTCATCACCGTCGGCGGCCGGCTCCGGGGAGACCGGCCGGATCGGAATCGTCGGTGTGTCCAATTGCGTCACCCGCGGGGCCCGCCCCGCCCGTTGTCATGCCGCCGCGCCACCGTCACTTCGCCGCGGGCGGATTGTTCGACAGCCCCCACACGTATGCCGCCAGCAGCTTGATCTTGTCGGCCCCGAGCACAGGGCCGAACGCGGGCATTGGCGGGTGCCCGTCGGTGATGTCGAGGTGGCGGCCGCGCGTAATGCCTTCCGCGATGGTTTTTTCCGAGCTTCCGTAGAGCCAGATCGCGTCGGTGAGATTCGGCGCACCGACCACCTGGTTGCCCGTTCCGTCGAGCCCGTGACAGGCCGCGCAATTCTGCAGGAACAGCGGCTTGCCGAGCTGCGCGCGCGTGCTGTCGCGCGGCAGCCCCGACAGCGAGCGGACATAGGCGGCGGCGTTGCGAACGCCGTCCTCGCCGAGCGCTTGACCGAACGCCGGCATCACGCCCATTCGGCCTCCCGTGATCGACGCGATGATGTTGGCGGTCGTACCGCCGTACAGCCAGTCCTTGTCGCGCAGGCTGGGAAACCCGGTGGTGCCGCCGGCATCCGAGCCGTGGCATGGCGAGCAGTACGTGAGGAACATCCGCTCGCCGGTCTGCCGCGCGGCCGGATCCGCGGCGATCTGCTCGACGTCCATCTTCGCGTACTTCTCGTACAGCGGTACCAGCCGAGCGTCGAAGTCCTTGCGCTCTGACGCATACGCGCCGTCCGATGTCCAGCCGAGCACGCCGGGAAGGTTGCCCAGGCCCGGATACAGGATGAGATAGACGACGGCGAACACTATGGTGATCCAGAAGAGATGCGACCACCACTTCGGCAGCGGGTTGTTGTACTCCTGCAGGTCGCCGTCCCACACGTGCCCGGTGACCGGCGCCGCGGAGGCCTCATTGCCCACGGGCGCGATGGTCTTCTTGAATGGCGCCACCTTGGTGCGGCCGGTGACGACCAGCAGCACGCCGCACGAGATCAGCGAGACGACGACCAGAACGATGACGTAGATATTCCAGAAACTGGACGTGAAGTCGCTCATGATGGACGTCCTCTGCGCAGGGGATTGTCTGTCTCCGGGTCGCCGTCATCCGGAAGCGCGAACGGAGCGTTGGCGGCCTCGTCGAAGTCCTTCTTGCGGTTGCGGCTGTATGCCCAGATGACGATGCCGATGAACGTGACGAACGCGACGACCGTCACGATGCTCGCGAAGATGCTCCAGGTCTCCATCGCTACCTCGCGTTCTTCATCGCGAGGCCCAAGCCCTGCAGATACGCCATCAGCGCGTCCTGCTCCGTCCTGTCCTTGAGCGCCGCCGGAGCCTTCGCGATGTCGTCGTCGCTGTAGGGGACGCCGAGCATGCGCAAGGTGCGCATCTTGGCCGCGATCGTGTCTGCATCGGCAGGCGTTCTGGCCAGCCACGGATAGCCGGGCATGTTGGATTCCGGAACGACATCACGCGGATTGTTCAGATGCACGCGATGCCACTCATCGGAATAGCGGCCGCCGACCCGCGCCAGATCCGGCCCGGTACGCTTGCTTCCCCACAGGTGCGGGTGGTCGTAGACGAATTCGCCGGCCACGGAGTACGGGCCGTAACGCTCCGTTTCCGCGCGGAACGGCCGGATCATCTGCGAATGGCAGTTGTTGCAGCCTTCGCGGATATAGACGTCGCGCCCCGTCAGCTGCAGCGGCGGATACGGCATCACCCCGGTGACCGGCTGCGTCGTCGAACGCTGGAAAAACAGCGGCACGATCTCGACCAATCCTCCGACGCTGACCACCAGCAGAACAAACGCGATCAGCCACGGCAGATTCTGCTCGACATGGTCCTGGCTCATTTTCATTTCAAAATCCCCGCGTCCGTTATGCGTGCACCGGGGTGCCTGCGTTGACCGGAATTGGCGCGTCATAGGGCCGGTTTCCCGCCACCGTGCGGATCGTGTTGTAGACCATGACGAACATGCCGGACAGAAACAGCAACCCTCCGAGGAGACGAATTGCATAGAACGGCTTGGTCGCCTTGACGGTTTCGACGAAGGCATAGGTCAGCGTGCCGTCGGGATTGGTCGCGCGCCACATGAGGCCCTGCATGACGCCCGCGATCCACATCGCGGCTATGTAGAGGACGACGCCGATGGTCGCGATCCAGAAATGCACGGTGATGAGTCGCAGCGACCACATCTCCGATTTTCCGAACATCCGCGGCAGCAGGTAGTACATGCTGCCGATCGAAATGAACGCCACCCACCCCAGCGCGCCGGAATGCACGTGGCCTATCCCCCAGTCGGTGTAGTGCGACAGCGCGTTGACCGTCTTGATCGACATCATCGGGCCCTCGAACGTGCTCATCCCGTAGAACGACAGCGATACGATGAGGAACTTGAGAATCGGGTCTTCACGAAGTTTGTGCCATGCGCCCGACAGCGTCATGATCCCGTTGATCATCCCGCCCCAGGACGGCGCGAGCAGGACCAGTGAAAACACCATGCCGAGCGACTGCGTCCAGTCGGGCAGCGCGGTGTAAAGCAGGTGATGCGGCCCCGCCCACATGTACGTGAAGATCAGCGACCAGAAGTGCACGACCGAAAGGCGGTACGAGTACACGGGGCGACCCGCCTGCTTCGGCACGAAGTAGTACATCATTCCCAGAAATCCCGCGGTCAGAAAGAAACCCACGGCGTTGTGGCCGTACCACCACTGCACCATCGCGTCCTGCACGCCGGCGTACGCGGAATACGACTTCCAGCCCAGGAGCGTGACCGGTAACTCGGCGCTGTTGACGACGTGCAGCAGCGCGATCGTCAGGATGTAGGAGCCGAAAAACCAGTTGGCGACGTAGATGTGCGGCGTGGTGCGCCTGGCGATGGTCCCGAAGAACACGACGGCATAGGCGACCCAGACGAGGGTGATCAGGATGTCGATCGGCCATTCGAGCTCGGCGTATTCCTTGCTTGATGTGATGCCGAGCGGCAGCGTGATCGCGGCCAGCACGATGACGGCGTTCCAGCCCCAGAACGTGAACGCGGCGAGACCGTCCGAGAACAAGCGTGCCTGGCAGGTCCGCTGCACGCAGTAATACGAAGACGCGAACAGCGCGCAGCCGCCGAACGCGAAGATGACGGCGTTGGTATGCAATGGCCGCAGCCGGCCATAGGAAAACCACGGCGTATCGAAGTTGAGCTCCGGCCACAGGAGCTGCGCGGCAATGATGACGCCGACCGCCATTCCGACAATCCCCCACACCACGGTCATGATCGCGAACTGCCGTACGACCTTGTAGTTGAAGGTTGCCGCTGCCGCCGTGTTCGTCATCGGGTTCGCCATCGTCGTCGACTCCATCGGTTGCGCAGCCCTCAGGGGCCCATTCGTGCAGCAAAGGGCGCGATCTTACCGTTCCGTTCGGAAGAAAAGCTTGATCGCCGTCAAAGCCCCGGCGGCTCCGTTGTGCGCCCCGCAGACCCGTCGTCGTCGGCAATGATCCGGTGCGCCGGTCCCTCGAGATCGTCGAACTGCCCGCTGTCGACGCTCCACCAGAACACCGCGCCGATGACGAGCACCAGCGCCACCGAGAGCGGGATCAGCAGTATCAGGATTTCCATGCAGACTCCGGTGAGGACTCGCCGGAAGCGAAGGCCTCCTCGGGCGCGGACCGGCGCGGCGCGCGGGCAAGGCGCAACGCATTGCCGACCACCAGCAGCGACGAGCCCGCCATTCCCGCAGCTGCCAGCAGCGGCGAGACCAGCCCGAACGCCGCCGCCGGAACGGCAATGACATTGTACGCCGCAGCCCAAGCCAGGTTCTGCCGGATCACGGCGAAGACTCGGCGCGCGTTGCGCAGCGCGGCGGCGAGGAGTTCGATGCGATCGGAGAGGATGACAACGTCCGCGGTCCATTGCGCGAGCGGCGCCGCACTGCCAAGACTCACCGACACCTGCGCCTGCGCGAGCGCCGGCGCATCGTTGACACCGTCACCGGCCATCGCCACAACGGCTCCTTCCCTCTGCAGTGCCGCGATCGCCTCTCGTTTGTCCTCGGGTCGCATCGCGGAGCGCGCGTCCTCGATGCCGAGCACGCGCGCAATAGCGTCGACGCTCTCGCGCCGATCCCCGGAAAACAGCACGGTCGCGACACCGAGTCCGCGCAAACGGGCAATTACCGTGCACGCCCCCGGACGCAACGCATCGGCGAAAGCGAATAGCGCATGCCAGCCGCAAGCGTCGCCGAGGCCGACCAGCGTGTCCGCGCGTTCACGCGCAAACGTTTCCAGCGAAAGGGGCATCGCGCCGGCCAGCTCCGCCACGAATTCCGGACGGCCGACGCGGACCTCCAAGCCGCCGATCCGCGCCGCGACCCCTTCGCCGGTAACCTGCTGCGGATCGTCAATCACCGGCGCAGGCGCGTTGCCGGCAGCCGCGGCGATGGCGCGCGCCAGCGGATGCTCGGAACGCGCCTCCAGCGCGGCGGCAAGCGCGACGGCTGAATCGCGTTTCCGGCCGGTCGCGATCGCACACCCGGTCAAACGAATCCGCCCCTCGGTCAGCGTGCCGGTCTTGTCGAATACGACGTGCGTCACCATGGCCAGCGCTTCCAGCGCGTCGCTGCGCGTCAGGACGATGCCGCGGCGGGCCAGCAATCCCGCGGCGGCGGCCAGTGCCGCCGGCGTGGCGAGCGCGAGCGCGCAGGGACATGAAACCGCCAACACGGCGAACGTGATCGGCAGCGCGCGTGCGGAATCCAGATAGCCCCAGACGATTGCGGTCGCCGCCGCAAGCGTGAGCAGCAGCGCGACGAAGACCCCCGCGACGCGATCCGCGTGTCGC
>JAAFGU010000069.1 GCA_010365205.1 Aromatoleum sp.
GGTGAAGATGATCGGCGTGTCGCCGACGGCCGCGCGCAGCGCGCGCCCGGTGTCGAGCACCGCCGCCGTGTCGCCGATGGCGTCGAAGAAATCGACGCGCCATTCGATGACGTCGGGCTTCTTCGCGACCACGCTCGCGGCCTCGGCAAGCACGCGCTCGCACGTGCGTCCGACCAGCGGCGTGCAGATCAGCGGCGTCTCGCCGCCCAGCTTGCGTCCCCTGATGTCGATGATCTTGCTGTTGCTCATTCGTTTCTCCCGTCTACGATCCGATTATCGCACCGCGGCAAGCACGCCTTCCGGCATGCGACGCGCGGGCGTGCGGCAATTCGTAGGCCGGATCCTGCCGGGTCTCCCCGGCGAATCCGGCGTGGATGACCGGCGACTTGCTCCGGGGCGGCGGATCGCCGAAAAGCGCATAGCGGTCGGTTATCGCGATCCCCGGATCCATTCGTTGTCCTCCGTCAGCGGCGGCGCTCAGTACGCGACCTTCGCCACCGCGCGCAGCTCGTCGGGCGTCGTCGTGCCGAAGCCGAAGAACTCGAGATACGCGGGAATCATCTCGAACAGCATGTCGGTGCCGACCTGGAAGCGGCACCCGCGCTCGCGCGCCGCCTGCAAGAGCGGCGTGATCTCCTGTTTCATCACGACCTCGCCGACGAAGGTCGAAGGCGCGAGGCGCGTGGCGTCGAACGGCAGCGGGTCCCCGGCCTTCATGCCGAGCGGCGTCGCGTTCGCCACCAGGTCGTACCCGGCCGGGTCGCTGGTGCGGATGTCGACGCCGATGCGCGGATAGTGCTGCCGCAGGCGCGACGCGAGCCCCTCGGCCGACGCGGCGTCGGTGTCGAACAGCGCGATCGATGCGACGCCGTCGGCCGCGAGCGAGGCGGCGATGGCCGACCCGACGCCACCGGTGCCCACGACCAGGCAGCGTGCACCGGCGAACGCGAATCCCTTGCGCCTCAGGCCGCGCGTGAAGCCGGTCCCGTCGAACATATCGCCCAGCAGGGTCCCGTCCGGCCGGCGCAGAATCGCGTTGCACGACCCGGCGATTCTTGCGGTCGTCGTGCATTCGTCGACGAGGCCGACCGTCGTCACCTTGTGCGGCATCGTGACAAGCGCACCGCGAATGTTGGTGAGCTTGAACAGCGATTTCAGCACCCCCGCATAATCGTCGGCCTTGACGCCCATAGGCATCACGACAGCGTCGATGCCGGCCTTGTCGAACCACGGGTTGTAGATCAACGGCGCCTTGAAGGCCTCGGTGGGATAGCCGATGTGCGCGATCAGCGTCGTCTTGCCGCTGATCATGCGATCCTCGTCGGGACGGCGGCGCATGTCGCCGCGGGTGCGATGCGCGCGGGTTGGCTGGCAGACATGACAGGTCCGTTCGGAATACAGATAGGCTCGTTCACCGGTTCGAGGCCCTTCTTCGCAGCTTTGACCTCAACCCTTGTAGCCAAGCATCCTCGGCAGCCAAAGGACAGTTTCCGGTACGAACGTGAGAACCGCCAGGACGAGAATCGCCGCCACGATGAACGGCACGGCCTCGCGGACGATCGCCAAAAGAGGTTGCTTCGTCATATTTGCAACGACGAACAGCAGCAGTCCGAAAGGTGGCGTCAGCAACCCGATCATGATGTTGAGGACAACGACCACCCCGAAATGCACGAGATCGATTCCCAGCGCCTTCGCGGTAGGAATCAGAATGGGAACGACGACGAGAAGTATCGTGGTGCCCTCGAGCAGGCAGCCAAGGGCCAGCAGGATGGCATTGATCAGCAGCAGGTAGCCGACCGCCGACAGATGGAATCCGCTGATGAAGTGCTGGACCGAGACCGGGATGTTCTCGACGGTGACCACATAGTTGAACACCATGGCCCCGCCGATCAGCATGCCGACTGACGTCGTCGCCTTGGCGCTGGAGAGCAGCACGCTGTAAAGTTGCTTGAACGACAGAGCCCGATAGATCAATGTCGCCGCCAGCAACGCGTAGGCGGCCGCCGCCGCCGCGCCTTCTGTCGGCGTCATCACCCCGCCATAGATGCCGAACAGCAGGACGACGGGGAGCATCAGCGCCGGGAACGCGCTCACCGCGACTCGCGGAATCTCGCGCACCGGAACTGGTGGCTCCACCGGGTAGTTCCGGCGCCGCGCAATCACCGAATTCATGATCATGAAGGCGACGCCCAGCAATAGCCCGGGTATCACGCCGCCGAGGAACAAATAGCCGATCGACGCGTCGGACACCAACGCGTAAACGACCATCGGAATGGACGGCGGAATGATCGGCCCGATGATCGCGGCCGATGCGGTGATTGCCCCGGCGTAGGCGATCGGATATCTCCCCTCGCGGGTCATCATGCCGATGATGATGCGGCCGATGCCGACGGCGTCGGCGATCGCCGATCCGGACATGCCGGCGAAAATCACGTTCGCTACGACGTTGACGTGTCCGAGCCCGCCGCGGAATCGCCCGACGAGCACGAGGCAGAACTTCAGCAGGCGGTCGGTAAGGCTGCCGGTGTTCATCAGATCCGCCGCGAGGATGAACAGCGGCACGGCCAGCAACACGTAGCTGTTGTAGAGGCCGTTCAGCAATTGCTCTGCCGCAGTTCCGAGATCGAGCCCGGACAGAAGCAGATAGAAGATCGACGCGCCCATCATCGACAGGCCGATCGGCAGGCCCAGCGCCGCAAGGGCGACCAGGACGATGATGCAAAGCGTGAAGGGGCTGGGCATCATGACCGGTCGCCCTGTTCAGCAGGATCCGACTCGGGCAATTTCGCGCCCCGGATGGCCATCCACACGATCTGTATGTGTTTGACGATGCAGGCGACGGAGAAAATCACGTAGATCGAGTACAGGACGTCGAACCGGATGTGGAGGAAGGCCGAATGTTCGCGCTTCATGAAGAGCACATAATTCCAGGTGGCCGGGAGCGAGATCGCGAGCAGGAGTATCAACGCGATGCCGGTGATCACGGTGAAGGCCCGGCGAGCGGGTTCCGGGACCACGCCGTAGATTATGTCGAAGCGGATCTCTTCGTGGTCGGCCAGGATGAACGCCGCGCCCCACAGCACGACCCAGACCCAGCAGGTGGTGGTCACTTCCTCGGTCCAACCCAGAGGCCGATTCAGCAGATAGCGGAAACCGATTTGCAGGATGAAGCAGACGAACATCGTCCCGATCAGCGCGACCGCGACGTTCTCAGCTCTCCCGCGCAGCCATCGGCCAATGGCGACATTTTTCGTTGACGTCATGAAGTCTCCGCTGCATTGATCGCCTCACCGACGAATCGGTGACTGGTGCGTGTCCACCCCGGTCCGGCCCGCCGTCGTCACGCCTGGTCGGCGTGTACGAGGACCGGACGCGGGAATGTGCTGCGTCGCCAGCTTACAGCGCGTTAATGCGTTCCAGTGCGCCCTTCGGCCATTCCTGACTGTACTTTTCGAGATATTTCTTCTGGGCGTAAGTTCGAAACGCATTCACGTCGGGCGCATAGACTTTTATACCCTGAGACTTGAAGAAATCGAGGACGTCCTTTTCGTCGTTGTTGAACTTGACGGTGTAATCGGCGATCGCCGTCTCGGCGGCCGACTGGAACTTGGCCTGCTTTGCCGGGGGCATCGCATCCCAGACCTTGGTCGAAATGGCCATCACATCGAACCCGATGACATGCCCCGTCAGTACATACTGAGTCGTCACCTCGTTGAACTTCATGGTCTTGGTCAGGAGGGGCGGGTTGTCCTGCCCGTCGATCGCGCCGGTCTGCAGGGCGGTGTATACCTCAGCGAACGCGACGGGCGTCGGGTTGACGCCGATCGACTCGCCGAGAAACTGCCAGAACTCGCCGGGAGGCATACGCAACTTGATACCCGCGAGATCGGCCGGAGTCTTGATCGGCTTGTCCGGCTTCAGGTTGACGTTGCGTGAGCCGAAGTAAACGGGTGTAAGGATCTGAATACCGAGCTGATCGCGGGCCATCTTGATGAATTCCCGCCCGACGTCGCTCTTGAACGTTTTTGCCAGGTGTTCCGGGTCGCGGAACAGGTAGGCCGAGGTCATCAACGACCACGCCGGAATCTGCTTTGAGATGTCTTGGGGCGCGAGATTGGCCATCTCGAGATTTCCACGCTGCAGCGCGACGAGTTCGGTGCCCTGCTTGAACAGCGAATTGAGCCAGTACGGCTCGAAGTCGTAGTCGTCCTTGATCGCGGCCGCGAATGCCTTGTAGGCTCCGGCGCGCAGATCCTGTTCGCTGAAAGCGCAGCTGAATCGCAGCTTGGTCTTGGCCTGGGCACGGGCCAGCGGCAATGCACCGAGCGCCAGCATAGAGCCGCCTGCGGCGAGCAGAGTCCGACGGGTGATTTTCGAATTCATTTGATTTCTCCTCATAGCGTCGTTGAAGGCGCCCAAGATGTCGGACGCGATTTTCGGCCCCGCGCGCGAAAGAACTCCGGCCTCGCGCGTGCGGGCGAAACCATGAAACGACGATCTTCTGGGCGTGCCACTCTTGTATATTGGGAATATCGGAAAGCACGAACCCAAGACCGCTTGTCTGGATCGCGCCCAACGGGCGCGCCCGATGCAATCTTCGCGGTGCGAATCATGCCGCGCTCCTGTGTTGGTTTTCGGTGTCCCGCGCGCTAGTTACGGAGCCCGCGTCGTCGAGATGGCTGCGAGTTACGCGCAGTGCGAGTCGCGCAACCTCCTCCGGCCCGATGGCTTTCGTCATCGCAACCTTGGGAATCTCGAGAGCGTAGGGAATGTCGTGCGGCAACGTGGAGAGAATTCCGCGCACGTCGATGCCTCCTTCGCCCGGGAACAGCCGCTCGTCCCGTGCCGTGCGGATGATGCCCGCCATCGTCGGCGGAACTTCGCTGGCGGCATCACAGACATGGGCGAATCGGAACCACTCGCGCGGCAGTTTGGCGAGCTCCTCGAGCGTCGAGTCCGAGCGGCCGAAATGAAGCATGTCGACGAGGATGCCGGCGTTGGTCCGGTTCACCGCCCGTAAGACCTTGGTCGCGGCGGCGAGATTGCCGGTCTGCGTCCAGTGCGGGAACTCGAGGCTCACGAAGATGCCGAGCGGCTTCGCGAGATCGCACAGCCGGGCGAACCGCGCGGTCGCCCGCTCGCGGTCGGGATCCGGGAGCTGCGCGATGATGTGCTGCGCGCCGAGCTCGGCGGTCGCCTCGAGCTCCGGAATGAAATCGTCCGGACCCAGCGTGGGATCCATGCGAAACAGCTCGCCGTCGTGCACGGCGACGCCGGTGACGGCGAGCCTGGCCTTGGTTTCCTTCATCAGGGGCCGATCGCGCGCCAGGTCGTACAGCACCTCGTCGGGCGTCACCCGCGTCATGCGCAGGCCGACATAGCGGTACCCGGTACGCGCGGCGACGTCGACGACCTGCGGCGGCGTCAGCGACAGCACGGTCAGATGGGCAAGCGAGTAGTCGTGTTTCATTCTGATGGGCCCTCCGTTTGGGCAGCGAATCGGCGCGCGCTCAGTCCGCGTGGACCGCGCCGCCGGTGCTGGCGTGATGAACCTTCTTGCCCGGCGAGTAGATGTCCATGATGTTCCAGTGGCCTGCCGTGGGCACCGGCTCGTTCTGCATCAGGACGTCGATGACGCAAGGCTTACCGGACTCGATCGCCTTCTCCAGTGCCGGCTTGAATTCGGCAGCGGCATTGATCTTCACACCCTCGATGCCGTAGGCCCTGGCGATCGCCGCGTAGTCGGGCGAATACGGCTTGCCGTTCTTCTCGAACACGGTGCCGAACGTCGTTCCGAAGTGCGCCTTCTCGAGGCCGGCGATGGTGCCGAACGCGTAGTTGTTCATGATCACCCACACGACGGCAACGTCTTCTTCGAACGCGGTGGCGAGCATCGCCGGGTTCTGGCCGAAGCCGCCGTCGCCGACCAGCGCCACGACGACGCGGTCCGGACAAGCGATCTTCGCCCCCAGCGCGGCGGGGGCGCCGAAGCCCATCGTCGCGTAACCGCCGGGCGTGAAGATCGTGCCCGGTTCGAGAACCGGGAATTGCTGGCCGACGCCGTTCTTGTTCCAGCCCACGTCGGTGGTGATCAGCGCGTCGCGCGGCAGCACCGCGCGCACGTCGGCGAGAATCCGCTCGGGCCGCATCGGATACGCTTTGCTCTGCGCATGCGGGCGGTTGCCGGCAACGAATGCGGCGCCCGCTGCAGCAATTTCCCTGGCAAGTGCAGTGCGCTTGATACCCTTCGGCACCAGTCGGCGCGCAACGCGATTGAGCACCTTCAGCGCCTCCTTGAGATCGGCGACCGCGCCGATTTCGACCGGATAGTTGCGGCCGATCTCGGCCGGATCGATGTCGATGTGGATGAGCTTGGTGGGCGGAAAGTTGAACGTGTACTCGGGCTCCCACGAGCTGCAATCGGCCTCCGAGAAGCGCGTGCCCAAGCCCAGGATCCAGTCGGCCGCGCGGGACTTGTCATTGATGAACTTCGTGCCCCAGAAACCCGTCATGCCGAGGACGAGCGGATGGTCGTCCGGAAGCGCGCCCTTGCCCATCACCGTGTAGGCAACCGGAATTTGCAGGTGATCGACAAATTCGCGCAACTCGCTGGTGGCATCGGCGAGCATGATGCCGCCGCCGACGTAGAGCAACGGCGTCTTTGCCGCGATCAGTTTTTCGACTATCGTCGCCGCCGTCTCATCGTCAAGCGAGGGTTTCTTCAGCGTCTTGGTGTTGAGCCGCAACCGCTCGAAAAGCCTGACGTCGATTTCCTTCGAAAAGATGTCCATCGGCACGTCGACCAGTACCGGCCCCGGGCGCCCGCTCTCGGCGAGTGCGAACGCCTTTTCGAGGGTCTCCGGGAACAGGTGCGCGTGGTCGACACGCCAGGCGCGCTTGACGAATGGACGGTAGATCTCGTACTGCGATGCATCCGAGTGCAGGTTCACTTCCTGGTGTGGATGCTTGCCGTGGTAATGGGTCGGGACATCGCCGGCGATGACGACCATCGGTATCGAGTCCAGCGCGGCGTTGGCCACACCGGTTGCGGCGTTGGTCAGGCCGGGGCCCAGGTGGGTCAGCAAGACCGACGTCTGCTTCTTGGCCCGGGCGTAGCCGTCGGCGGCGTGCGCCGCGACCTGCTCGTGCCGCGTGTTGACGAACTTGATTTTCTTGCTTTTCGACAGCGCCGCGAGCACCGCAATGTTAGTGTGGCCGCACAGGCCGAACACGTGCTTGACACCGCGCGCCTCGAGATACTTCACCAGTTGGTTCGAAATCAGGTCCCTCATTTGACGCTCCTCCAATCCGTGAGCCCGCAGGTTGACCGCGTTGCGTTGTCGTTCAGTCGGTGCCGCGCGCGCCGGCGGCGCCGGCGTCCAAAGGCACGGACCGGAGCGCCGGTCCGCTGTAGCGATAGGGGATCTCCCTCGGCATCGGTCCCATGATGCGGCGGCCCCGCTGCTTCTGCTCCCACGCGTGGGCGAGGATGCCGACCGAGCGCGAAAGGATGAACAGACCGCGACCGAGCTCGGGCTCGAAGCCAAGCTCGCAGAAGATGACGGCGGTGATGCCGTCGATGTTCATCGGGATGTGACGCTTCTTGATCGCCCCCAGCGCCGCCTCGACCGCGTGCCCGATCGCCGCCCATCGTCCGGTGACGACGCCGCCCGCTACGGCCTGGGCGACGAGCGCGAACAGCGGCGCGGTACGCGGATCGATCGGATGGAAGCGGTGGCCGAATCCGGGAACGATCTTCTCGCCCGCGTCGATCTGGCGCCGGATCACGACAGTGGCCGCCTGCACCAGATCGCCCTCGGCACCCGCCTCCGCATCGATCGCGCGATAGAGCTCCATGCACTGCTGCCCGGCGCCGCCGTGGATATCGTCGAGCACGTTGATCGCGGAGGCCATCGCGCCGTTGACCGGCAGGCCACAGGTCACCGCCATTCGCGCGATTGCGATCGACGGCGCGTGCGGCCCGTGGTCAACACCCGGCACCAGCGCCGCCTCGAGCAGATCGGACTGGCCGCGCGTCGGCAGGTCCCCGCGCAGCATCAGCCAGATCATGTCCGGAAAGCGCACGCGGCCGATCAGCTCCTCGATCGGGTAACCGCGGATCGCGATCTTGCCCGGATGAATGTCGATGATGGCGGTGTCCCACCACGCGCTGCAGTCGGCGAGCAGTTCTTCGGGTTTCTTCGTCGTCACGGGGTTCTCGTCGGTGGTCGCGGTGAGCTGCCTGGAGTATTGCGGCGCTCAGGTCGTGATCGTCTCGAACTCGGCTTCCAGCGCCGCGTCGTAAAACGCGCCGAACAGCTCCTCGTCCGACGGCTTGTCCTCCTTGATCGGCACCGACACCCACGTCGTGTTGAGGTAGTGCTTCAGATGGACGTTCTCGGAAACGACGTTGCCGCCCCAGGTGCCGCAACCCAGGCTCGACGTCATCGGCATCCCGTTGTTGAACGCGCCGGCGTTCGCCTTCGACTGCGGCTGCCGCACCATGATCCGGCTGACCGGTGCAGCGAGCGCGAGCGCGTGGATGTGCTTCTGGTCGAACGAGTAGATGCCGCAGGAGTGGCCCTTGCCTCCGACCTCGTACACTCCGCGCATCATCTCCAGCGCCTGGTCGAAGCCCTTGTACCTGTAGACGGCGAGCAGCGTGGTGAGCTTCTCGCCCGAGAACAGGTGTTCCTTGCCGATGCCGTCGCCGTGGACGATGATGAACTTGCGGTCGGCGGGAATCGTGAAGCCGGCGGCCTTCGCCAGCTGCTGCGGGGCGATGGCGACGGTGTCCGGCGTCCGGTGCGCCTCGTCGTCCCACATCAAGCGCCGCAGCGCCGCCTTCTCCGCATCGTTCGCGAGATAGCCACCCTCGACCTGCAGTTGCTTCAGCAGCTTGTCGAAGATTCCGTCCTCGATGATCAGGTTGCCGTCGGCGGAGCAGCCGGAGCCGAAGTCGGACGTCTTGGACAGCTGCGTGTTGTGCGCGGCCTCTTCGATGTTCGCGGTCTCGTCGATGATCATCGTCGAGTTGCCGGCGCCCACACCGTAGGCGGGCGTGCCCGAGCTGTACGCGGCGCGGACCATCGGCTGGCCGCCGGTGGCGACGATCAGGTCGGCGCGCGCCATCAGCGCCTGCGACATCGGGATGTTGACCCTGGTCAGGCACTGCAGGATGTCGGCCGGCGCGCCTTCGCGCTCGAGCGCCTCGCGCATCAGGCGGACGGTCTCGAACGACGTCTTCTTGGAGCGCGGGTGCGGCGAGAAGATGACGACGTCGCGCGCCTTGATCGCGTAGATCGCGTTGCCGGCGGGCGTGAGGTCCGGGTTCGTGGTCGGCACGATGCAGGCGACGATCCCCGCCGGCTTGCCGTATTTGACGATGCCCTTCTCGGGCAACTCCTCGATGATGCCGACGCTCTTCTGGCGTAGCGCATCGCGCAGCACGCCGCGGATTTTCATCCGCTTCCCCATCCGGCTCACCGCGTCGCCCAGGCCGCTTTCCTTGATGCCCATGTCGACCAGGCGCGTGAACGTCTGTTTGTTGGCGACCGCCCACGCGACGGCCTGACACAGGCGGTCGACGCGCGCCTGATCGTAGGTCTCGATGATCGCGAGTGCCTTCTTTGCTCGCGCGAACGCTTCATCGAGCTCCTGTTGCTGTTCGTCGGTGATGCCTTTCTTTGTCTCGGGGGCGGCCATCTGCAATCCTCTTGGTGTCTCTGCTCGTGGTGAACGACGGCGCTGCGACGCGCCGATGCGCTGCTTCAATGGATATCGATACGGGCGGGGGATCCGGCATCCGCGACGCGGGGCGCGGGACGGGCGCCGCTGCGCACCCCGGCCGACCGCAGTGCCAACGGCATCGCCGGTGCCGCTCCGCCCAGCC
>JAAFGU010000485.1 GCA_010365205.1 Aromatoleum sp.
CCGACGACGTTGCCACCGCCCTTGCCGACCAGGCGCCGCGGCCCGCGATCGAAAGCGTAATAGTAGCGCGAGCCGGGATCCACCGGCGCGCCGGTCTCCGCCTCGCGCAGCAGCGGCAGCGCGTAGCCGAGTTCGGTCAGCAGCCCCAGCTCGAAGCGGCGCAACACCGGCGCCTGCTCCCGTCCGGCCGCGAGCTCGCGCAGCGCGGCCTCGTACTGGCCGAACAGTTGCGCATGCGCGTCCTCGCGCGGCAGCAGCTTCAACAGCAGTTCGTTGAGGTAGAAGCCGCACAGCAGTGCCGACCCCGACACCAGCGGCAGGCCGCCGCGCCACTCGGCCTTGATCAGCGTCTTCAGCTCATGCTGGCCCGACCATGACAGCAGCAACGGCTGGAAGCCCTGCAGCAGCCCACGCAGCTCGGAGCGCGGCCGCTTCGCCCCGCGTGCGACCATCGCGACGCGGCCGTAATCCGGCGTGAACGCCTCGACGATGAGGCTCGTCTCGCGGTACGGATAGGTGTGCAGGACGAACGCGCTCTGGTCGTCGCGGCGCAGGGGCTGGGCGCGCGGAGCCATCGGTCTGGCCTCAGTAGCCCAGGCGCTTCAACATCGTATCGTCGTCGGCCCAGCCGCGCTTCACCCGCACCCAGACTTCGAGATAGACGGGCCCGCCGAACATCCGCTCCATGTCGACCCGCGCCTTGCTGGCGATTTCCTTCATCCGCGAACCGCCGGCGCCCAGCAGGATCGCACGCTGGTTGTCCCGCTCGACATACACGGTGGCGTTGATGTGGCGCACGCCGTCTTCTTCGACGAAACGGTCGATCGCGACACTCGCCGCGTAGGGAAGCTCCTCGCCCAGCAGCCGGAAGATCTTTTCGCGAATGAATTCTGCGGCGAGGAAGCGTTCGTCGCGATCGGTGAGTTCGTCGGCGCCGTAAAGCGGGGCGCCGGTCGGCAGCAAAGCGGCGACTTCGGCCAGCAGGCGGTCGAGCGAGCGCTCTTTCTCGGCGCTGACCGGAACGATCGCGGCGAACGGATACAGCGCGGCCAGCGCCGCCATCTGCGGCAGCAGCGCGTCCTTGTCCTTCAATTGATCGACCTTGTTCAGCGCGACCACCGCCTTGGCGCCGCTCGGCAGCAAGCGCGCGACCGCGAGATCGGCCTCGACGGTGCGCCCCGCTTCGATGACCAGCACGACGGCGTCGACATCCCCGAGGCTCTGCGTCACCGCCTTGTTCATCCGCTCGTTGAGCTTCGAACGATGCAGCGTCTGGAATCCCGGCGTGTCGACGAAGATGAACTGCGCACGCTCGGTGGTCAGGATGCCGGTGACGCGATGGCGCGTCGTCTGCGCCTTCTTCGACGTGATGCTGACCTTCTGCCCGACGAAATGGTTGAGCAGCGTCGATTTCCCGACATTGGGACGGCCGACGATGGCGACGTGGCCGCAGCGAAACGGCGGCGGCGCGGCGGGCTCAGCCACGCGAGTGCTCCGG
>JAAFGU010000486.1 GCA_010365205.1 Aromatoleum sp.
AGTCGTGGCGGAGGGGGCATCGTGAATCGCAAGAAGCTCGCGCTGCTGACGGCGCTGCTGCTGCTCGCGCTGTTCCCACTCGCGCTGTTACCGTTCCCCGGCGCGACGTTCTACACCGAACTCGTGACCAAGGTGATGATCCTTGCGATCTTCGCGCTGTCGCTCGACCTGCTCGTCGGCTACACCGGGCTCGTCTCGTTCGGCCACGCGGCGTTCTTCGGCGTCGGCGCCTATGCGCTGGGGTTGCTGTCACCAAAATACGAGGCGGCGAGCCTCTGGTTCACGCTGCCCGTCGCGGTGCTGGCGGCGGGTCTCGCCGCGCTGGCCGTCGGCGTGTTCGTCGTTCGCGCCAAGGGCATTTATTTCATCATGGTGACGCTGGCATTCGCGCAGATGTTCTACTTCGTATTCCACGACACCCGGTTCGGCGGCGGCTCGGACGGCATCAGCATGAACTTCAAACCGGCCGCCAGCCTCGCCGGCGTCACGTTGATCGATTTTTCCAGCGCGACGCAGTTCTACTACTTCGTATTGGCGGCGATGCTGCTGGTATTCGCGTTTCTGCGCATCGTGCTCGGCTCGGCGTTCGGGCGCGCCTTGCAGGGAATCCGCAGCAACGAACACCGGATGCTCTCCCTCGGTTTCCCGGTGTACCGCTACAAGCTCGCGAGCTTCACGCTGGCCGGCGCGCTGGCCGGGCTCGCCGGGTACCTGTCGGTGATGCAGTTCGGCTTCGTCAATCCCGAGCTCCTGTCCTGGCACCAGTCGGGCAACGTGCTGCTGATGCTCATTCTCGGCGGTTTCGGCAGCCTTTACGGCGCGGTGGTGGGAGCGTTCGCATTCGTAGCGCTGCAGGAGTTTTTCCAGTCGGTGACCCGGCATTGGCAGCTCCTGCTCGGTGGAACGATCATCCTGCTCGTGCTCTTCCTGCCGGGAGGCCTGTCGAGCATCGCCGCGCGTTTCCGCAAGGTCTTCGTCGGCGAGGCGGAGGATGACCTGCGATGACCGAGGCGATCCTGTCGACGCGTGATCTGTCGCGCCGCTTCGGCGGTTTGATGGCCGTTGGCGCTGTCGCAATCGAACTCCATCGCGGCAAGCTCCACGCCGTGCTCGGTCCCAACGGCGCCGGCAAGACGACGCTGATCAACCTGCTGTCGGGCGACTTGCGTGCTTCGTCCGGCAGCATCCGATACAAGGGGGAGGACATCACGCGTCTCCCCCCCGACCGGCGGTCGCGGATCGGCATCGGGCGCAGCTATCAGAAAACGAACATCTTTGCCGCCTTCACCGCGTTCGAGAACTGCCGGCTCGCCGCGCAGTCGCGCGCGCCGCGCCCACTGCGCGTAATGAGCGATGCGTTGCGCCATCGGCCGGTATGCGATGCCGCGCGCCGCGCGCTCGCTGCGGTGGGCTTGGCCGAGCGCGCCGGCTACGTGGCCTCCGCGCTGTCG
This sequence comes from Aromatoleum sp., assembly GCA_010365205.1. Taxonomy (GTDB): domain Bacteria; phylum Pseudomonadota; class Gammaproteobacteria; order Burkholderiales; family Casimicrobiaceae; genus CAIWHR01. The sequence goes on from JAAFGU010000486.1 coordinate 1,452, forward strand.
CACGGCGAGCAACGTCAGCTCGAGATCGCGATGGTGCTCGCCACG
>JAAFGU010000487.1 GCA_010365205.1 Aromatoleum sp.
GGACCGATGGCGCGAACGGTCACCGACGCGGCCATTCTGATGGGCGTGCTCGAAAGCGGTGTGCCCGACCCGGACGACGCCGCAACGACCCGGTGCACACCGCCGCCGGGGAGAGACTACACCAAGTTCCTGCGGCGCGAAGGTCTGCGCGGTGCGCGGATCGGCATACCGCGCGCGTACTTCTACGACAAGATGACGGTCCCTGGCGAAAAAGAGCCTCGCGGTGGACTGGACGCCGACCGTGCGAAGCTCATGGCCGACGCCATCGACATCCTCAGGCGCGAAGGCGCCGTGATCGTCGACCCTGCGGATCTGCCGAGCGTGCTCGATCCCGAGCCCACCGGGAACGTGCTGGCATTCGACACGTGTTCGGGCGTCAACAACGGCACAGGCAAGGACGCGGGCTGCTCGGTGGTATTCAAGTACGGCATGAAACGCGACTTCAATGCATGGCTCGCGTCGCTCGGCACGGCGGCGCCGGTGAAGTCGCTGACCGAGCTGCGCATCTTCAACCTCACGCACACGCGCGGCAATGCTATTCGCTACGGCCAGTCGAATCTCGACATCTCGGACGAAATGGATCTGCGTACCGACCGCGCGCGGTATGACGCCGATCGCGCAAAGGATCTGATGCTCGCCGAAGAGCGCGGTCTGAAAGCCGCGATCGCGTCGCATCACCTCGACGCACTGGTGTTCCCGGGCTGGCCCGCCGCCGGCATCGCATCGCGTCCTGGCTATCCGATCATCGTCGTGCCGTTCGGAACAGTGGCGGCTTCGGGACCGAATCCCTATCCGGCCGGATTCGATCCGAAGCCGGCGCCTTATAGCGTCGGGTTCGTCGGGCTCGCGTGCAGTGAACCGCGGCTGATCGAACTGACCTACGCCTTCGAGCAGGCGACGAAGCGCCGCGTGCCGCCGCCAGCGACGCCCTAGCAATTCGCAATTACCCATGCCCATCGCCCCAGGCACTCTCTTTGGCGCCTACAGGATCGACGCGCTGATTGGCGCCGGCGCCATGGGTGAGGTGTATCGAGCAACCGACACGCGCCTGCATCGCACAGTCGCGATCAAAGTCCTGTCGGGCCCCGTTCGACAACGATCCCGAACGTTTGCGGCGGTTCATGCAGGAAGCCGAAGCGACCGGCCGCGTGAACCATCCGCACATCGTGGCGGTCTACGACGTCGGCACGCAGGAGGACGCGCCGTTCATCGTGTCGGAGCTGCTCGAGGGCGAGACGCTGCGCGAACGGCTGAAGCGCGGGCGTATTCCTGCCAGCAGCGCGATGCGCTTTGCAGGAGAAATCTCCGACGGTCTGGCCGCGGCGCACGAGCGCGGCGTGGTCCACCGCGACTTGAAGCCGGACAACCTGTTCCTGACGACCGACGGGCGGATCAAGATCGGCGACTTTGGCCTCGCCCGGATCAGCGAGCCCGACCCGGCCGCCGGCGCGCGGATGGATGGGCCGACGATGTACGCGACGCAGCCAGGCACCAT
>JAAFGU010000070.1 GCA_010365205.1 Aromatoleum sp.
GCCGACGGCGCCGAGCGGACCTCGGCGTTGTCCAAAACCGTTGACACCACGGCATCCGCGCCTCCGAAGTTCGATCTCGATTTTCATCTGGACGATGCGGACAAGCCGGCGCCGATGAAGACGCCGGCGAAGGAGCCGGCGCTGGCTGCGGCCGGGGGCGGCGTCGCGACGTCGCTCGCGCGGCCGCAGGCGGCTATTGACCTCGACAAGCTCGACCTGTCGTTCGGCCCGGGGCACACGACGTTCGAAGATCCGACGCCGTCGGTGCTCGACGGCCAGTGGCACGATGCCGCGACCAAGCTCGACCTCGCGAAGGCGTATCAGGAGATGGGCGATGTCGAAGGCGCTCGCGAGATCCTGCAGGAAGTGCTGCACGAAGGCGACGACCAGCAGAAAACGGAAGCGCAGGCGCTGATGGCGAAGCTCGGCTGAAGGCCTGTCGGCGCACCATCGGTCGGGCGGCGGAGCCAACATCCGCCGCCCGTTTTGTTTGGAGCGGCGCCCGTCGCGGGTTGCGAATGCCGCGAATCGGCCCCGTCCTTTTCAGGCACGGCTAACCGCCGAATTCTCGAATGCGCCTCGCACTGGGCCTCGAATACACGGGCGTTGCGTTCACCGGTTGGCAGTCGCAGCCGGATGGGCGCGGCGTCCAGGACGCGCTGGAACAGGCGCTGGGGGCGATTGTCGGGACGCCGGTTGGAACGATCGCCGCGGGCCGCACCGATGCCCGTGTGCATGCGACGATGCAAATTGTCCATTTCGACAGTCCGGTCGCGCGACCCGATACGGCGTGGGTCCGCGGCGTCAACTCCCATCTTCCGGTCGATGTCGCCGTGCAGTGGGTGCAACCCGTCGCCGACGATTTTCACGCGCGTTTCGCGGCTACCGCACGTCATTACACCTACCTCGTCGCCAATCGGCCCGTCCGTCCGGCACTCCTCGCCGGCCGCGTGGGCTGGTACCATCGCCCGCTTGACGTCGCCGCGATGGCGCGAGCGGCGCGGGTACTCGCGGGTACCCACGATTTTTCCGCGTTTCGTGCCGCGGAATGCCAGGCAAAATCGCCGGTGAAGACGGTGACCGTCGCCGCCGTCGCGGTGGACGGCGATTGCATCCGCTTCGAATTCAGCGCCAATGCGTTCCTCCACCACATGATCCGCAACATCGTCGGTGCGCTGGTCTACGTCGGGGCCGCCAAGGCGCCGGAGACCTGGATCGCGGAGCTTCTCGCCGGACGCGATCGCACGCGGGCGGCGCCGACCTTCGCCCCGGACGGCCTCTACCTGACCGGCGCCGACTACGACGCAATATGGGGGCTGCCTTCGACGCGCCGCCGGTTGCCGACGGCGATCGCTTCGGCGCGGGCCTGAACCGGCGGAGCCTGCCGATGCGCACGCGAGTCAAAATCTGCGGCATCACGCGGCTGGAAGACGGCGTTGCCGCCGCACGCGCCGGCGCCGACGCCATCGGGCTCGTCTTCTGGTCCGGCACGCAACGGGTCGTCACGCTCGAACGCGCGCGCGCGATCGCGATCGCGCTGCCGCCGTTTGTCACCGTCGTCGGGCTCTTTGTCGATCCGGCACCCGACGCGGTGCGGGCGGTGCTGGCGACGGTACCGCTCGACGTCCTGCAATTCCATGGCGACGAGACGCCCGCATTGTGCCGCGCGTTCGGGCGGCCCTATCTGAAGGCGATCGCGGTGTCGGGCACGGCCGGGGAAGCCGGTTTGCTAGAATACGCGGCTCGTTACGGCGACGCTGCCGGCCTTCTGTTCGACGCGCCGCCCTCCGGCGGACTGCCGGGCGGCACGGGCAGGACCTTCGATTGGGATGCGCTGCCGAAGCTGACCGGCCGATCGGTCGTGCTCTCGGGCGGGCTCAACTCGGGCAATGTCGGCGAGGCGGTGCGCCGCGTGCGGCCATGGGCAGTCGATGTGTCAAGCGGCGTCGAAGCCGCGGGCGCGGACGGCAGGCCCGAGAAGGGCATCAAGGACCCGGCGCGGATCGCCGCATTCATCGAGGAAGTGCGCCATGCAGATGTATGACCTGCCCGATTCCCGCGGTCACTTCGGGCCGTACGGAGGCGTGTTCGTCGCCGAGACGCTGATCCGCGCGCTCGACGAACTGAAGACGCAGTACGCGCGCTACCGGCACGACGCCGCGTTTGTCGTCGAGTTCGAGGACGAGCTTGCGCACTACGTCGGCCGGCCGACGCCGGTCTACCACGCCAAACGTTGGTCGGAAAAACTGGGCGGGGCGCAGATCTGGCTCAAGCGCGAGGACCTCAATCACACCGGCGCGCACAAGATCAACAACTGCATCGGCCAGGCGCTGCTCGCCAAGCGTCTGGGCAAGCCGCGCGTGATCGCCGAGACCGGCGCCGGCCAGCACGGCGTGGCGACCGCCACGGTCGCCGCGCGGTTCGGCATGGAATGCGTCGTCTACATGGGTTCGGAAGACATCAAGCGCCAGGCGCAGAACGTGTTCCGGATGACGCTCCTCGGCGCAACCGTGGTGCCGGTGGAGTCCGGCTCGAAAACACTGAAAGACGCGTTGAACGAAGCGATGCGTGACTGGGTGACCAATGTCGACACGACGTTCTACATCATCGGCACCGTCGCCGGACCGCACCCGTACCCGATGATGGTCCGCGATTTCCAGAGCGTCATCGGCAGGGAGTGCCTGACGCAGATGCCGGCGGCGGCGGGGCGGCAACCGGACGCGGTGATCGCCTGCGTCGGCGGCGGTTCCAACGCGATGGGCATTTTCTACCCGTATCTGTCGCACGAAAACGTGCGGTTGATCGGCGTCGAAGCCGCGGGTGAAGGCATTGCGACCGGCCGCCACTCGGCGTCGCTGACGGCGGGGCGTCCCGGGGTGCTGCACGGCAACCGGACGTATCTTCTGCAGGACGCGAACGGTCAGATTACCGAGACCCACTCGATTTCCGCGGGACTCGACTATCCGGGTGTCGGGCCCGAGCACGCGTGGCTGAAGGACAGCAAGCGCGCCGAGTACGTGTCGATCACCGACGACGAGGCCCTCGCCGCATTCCACGAATGCTGCCGAATCGAGGGGATCATCCCGGCGCTCGAGTCGTCGCACGCGCTCGCCTACGCGGCCAAGATTGCCGCGACGATGCCCCGCGACAAGGTGCTGCTGGTCAATCTTTCGGGCCGCGGCGACAAGGACATGAACACGGTCGCCGAACGCTCGGGCCTCAAGTTCTACTGCCGGCCCGAATGCGATTCCGGACGGCGCGCCCGATGAACCGCATCGACGGGGTGTTCGCGCAGTTGAAGACGGCCGGCCGCACGGCGCTGATCCCGTACATCACCGCGGGCGACCCGTCGCCGTCGGTGACGGTGGCGATCATGCACCGACTCGTCACGGCGGGTGCCGACATCCTCGAACTCGGCGTGCCGTTTTCGGACCCGATGGCCGACGGCCCCGTCATCCAGCGCGCGTCGGAACGCGCGCTTGCACAAGGCGTGGGCCTCAATGACGTGCTGGCGATGGTCGCGGCCTTCCGCGCGACCGACCGTACAACGCCGGTCGTGCTGATGGGCTACGCGAACCCGATCGAGGCGATGGGCACCGAGTCGTTCGCCGATCGCGCGCGGACGGCGGGTGTGGATGGCGTGCTCGTGGTCGATTATCCGCCGGAGGAAGCGGCGGAGTTTGCCGCATTGCTCGGCGCCCGCTCGCTCGCGCCCATCTTCCTGCTGTCGCCCACCACACCCGTCGCGCGCATCGCGATGGTGGCGAAGATCGCCCGCGGCTACGTCTACTACGTTTCGCTCAAGGGCGTCACCGGCGCCGGAAATATCGACACCGCCGAGGTCGCGCGCAGGCTCGCCGAGATCCGTCGGCACATCGCGCTGCCGGTCGGCGTGGGGTTCGGCATCCGCGACGCTGCGAGCGCGAAGGCGATCGCCGCGCACGCGGACGCGGTCGTCATCGGCAGCCGGATCATCCAGGAAATAGAGACCGGAACGCCGGACGCGGCGCCGGAGCGCGCCGGGGCATGGCTCGCGGGGATCCGCGGCGCGCTCGACTCGATGCAGAAGCGCGCGGCGTGATCGGCGCTGGGCTCGGCACGCGCGCCGCGCATGCGGAATTTTGCGGGGGGACGAGATGAGCTGGCTGCAGAAACTTCTGCCACCGCGCATCAAAAGCACGCCGGGCGAGAAGAAGAACGCTGTCCCGGAAGGGCTGTGGGTCAAATGCCCGTCGTGCGAGGCCGTGCTCTACCGGATGGACCTCGAGAACAACCTGCACGTCTGCCCGAAATGCGGGCACCACGCCCGGGTTCCGGCGCGCGAGCGCATCGAGCAGCTGCTCGATCCGGAGGGACGCTTCGAAATCGGTTCGGAGGTCGTCCCGGTCGACAGCCTCAAGTTCAAGGACCAGAAGAAATATCCTGACCGCCTCGCCGCCGCACTGGAGGAGACGGGCGAGACGGACGCGCTCGTCGTGATGCAGGGCAGCGTGAAGACCGTGCCGCTCGTCCTCGCGGTGTTCGAATTCGAGTTCATGGGCGGCTCGATGGGCTCGGTCGTCGGTGAGCGTTTCGTTCGCGGCGTGCGCGTCGCGTACGAGAACCGGGTGCCATTCGTCTGCATCTCGTCGTCGGGCGGGGCGCGGATGCAGGAAGGCGTCAATTCGCTGTTCCAGATGGCGAAGACGACCGCGGTGCTGCAGGAACTTACGAAGGCGCGGCTGCCATTCGTGTCGGTCCTCACCGATCCGACGATGGGCGGCGTTTCGGCGTCGTTCGCGTTTGTCGCCGACGTCGTCATCGCGGAGCCCGGCGCGCTGATCGGATTCGCCGGTCCGCGCGTCATCGAGCAAACCGTTCGCGAAAAGCTGCCGGCAGGTTTCCAGCGCGCGGAATTCCTGTTGGAAAAGGGCGCAATCGACATGATCGTCGACCGGCGCCGCCTCAGCGACGAACTGGCTCGGGTGCTCGCGTTGCTGACGCGTCAACCGGCGCCCGCGACCTGATCGCCGCGATTCCGTCGCGCTGCGCGCGTGGTCCCGCGCCTGCGCCTTCCGGCCTCCGCTCGCCATGAGCCGTCCCTCGACGCTCGCCGCCTGGCTCGCCTATCTCGAAACGCTGCACCCGAAATCGATCGCGCTCGGGCTCGATCGCGTGCGGGCGGTGCAGACGAGAATGGACTCAACGCTGCATTGCCCGGTGATCACGGTGACCGGCACCAACGGCAAGGGATCGACGTGCGCGATGCTGGAATCGATTCTGGCGAGCGCCGGCTACCGCGTCGGTCTTTACACGTCGCCGCACCTGCTGCGCTACAACGAGCGCGTGCGGATCGCGGGCCGCGAGGCGACCGACGATGAACTCATCGCGGCGCTGAACGCCGTCGAGGATGCGCGGATCGGCGCGCTTGGTGCCAGCGGCAGCGACGTCCCTATTGCGCTGACGTATTTCGAGTTCGGTACGCTGGCGGCTCTCTGGCTGTTCGCAAGGGCCGGACTCGATGCGCTGGTGCTCGAGGTCGGGCTCGGCGGCCGTCTGGATGCGGTGAACCTCGTCGATCCCGACGTCGCGGTGGTGACCAGCGTCGATTTCGACCACATGGACTACCTCGGCGCGACGCGCGAGGACATCGGCCGCGAGAAGGCGGGCATTTTTCGCGCCGCGCGGCCGGTCGTCTGTGCGGATCCGCAGCCGACCGGCACCATGGTGCGGCACGCCGAGGCGCTGGGCGCACGGTTGTATCTGATCGGACGCGACTACGGTTACGTGCCGGAGGGCGTGCAATGGCAATACTGGGGTCCAGGCGGCAAGCGCTTCGGCCTGCCGTTTCCCGCGTTGCGCGGCGAGTATCAACTCGCCAACGCGGCGACGGTTCTGGCGACACTGGATCTGATGCGCAAGTCGCTGCCGGTTGCTGCGGGCTCGATCCGTGATGGACTGCTGACGGTCGATCTGGCGGGACGGTTTCAGGTGCTGCCGGGACGGCCGACCATAGTCCTCGACGTCGCGCACAATCCGCACGCGGCGCGAGCGCTCGCGGGCGCGCTTGGTACGATGGGCTATCACCCCGAGACGTACGCGGTGGTCGGTATCCTCGCCGACAAGGACATCGCAGGGATCGTCGGCGCGGTGCGATCGCGAATCGACCGCTGGTTTGTCGCGACGCTGCCGGGACCGCGTGGGGCGGCTGCGGCAACGCTGGCGGCTCGACTCGAGCGCGCCGGCATCGCTCCTGTGTCGGTCCGCGCGTTCGACGACGTCGCGGCAGCGTTGCGCGCGGCGCAGGGCGAGGCGAGCGAAGCTGATAGAATCGTCGTTTTCGGATCTTTCCTGACGGTTGCCGCTGCGCTTGCCGCCGTCCGATCCGGGCTCACTCCCGCGCAACGGCATGGCTGACCGCATCGCTCTCAACGCCGATCTCGCCGTCGATGAACTTCGGCGCAAGGGCCGCCGCCGCCTGGTCGGCGCCATCGTGGTCGCGCTCGCGGCCGCAGTCCTGGTTCCACTGCTGCTCGAAAAGGAGCCACGGCCGCTCGGCGACGACGTGTCGGTCCAGATACCGCCCGTCGACGAAGGCAAGTTTGTCAACCGGCTAAACGCCAGGCCGGCCGAAACCACGACCGCGCCCAAGAACGCCGAACGCGTCGGACCCAAGGCGCCCGCGGCGGAGCCCGCGCCGGAAAGAAAACCCGAAGGAAAATCCGAGGGGAAATCCGAGGGGAAATCCGAGGGGAAATCCGAGGGGAAATCCGAAGCGAGATCGGAGGCGTCGGCGACACCTCCGGCGCCGGCACCCGCAGCGGCCGTCGCCCCGTCCGGAAAATCGATCGCCGACGCCGAGCAGCGCGTGCTTTCTCCGACGTCCAAGCCGTTGCCGCAGGGTGATCCGAAGCCGCCTGTCCAAGCGAGACCCGTGGCCCAGCCGCCGGCCGTGATCGAGGCGAAGCCCGCGCCTGTCACGCCGGCGCCAAAACTCGAGGCGAAGGCCGCATCAGCCCCAACGGTCGCACCGGTGCCGCCCAGACCGGACAGCTTTGTCGTACAGCTTGCCGCCTTCGCCGACGACAAGGGTGCCAACGCGTTGGCCGGCAAATTGAAGAAGGCCGCGTATGCTGCCTATGTCGAGCCGGTGCAGACGAGCCGCGGCACGCTTTGGCGCGTGCGCGTCGGCGGTTACGCGTCGCGCAGCGACGCCGATGCCGCCCGCGTGAAGCTGAAGAGCGAGGGCTACAGCGGCATCGTCGCGGCGGGCAAGTAGTTCAACCCGAGCCGGACCCGAGCCCCACCCGAGTACCGCCCGAGCCCCACCCGAGTACCGCCCGAGGGCTCGCTGCGGCGCGCTTCTCGCCTGTACACCTTCGGCCCGTACACCTCCCGCGCGTACACCTTGACTCTGCTCGACCTCGCCCTCATCTTCGTCCTCGCGCTGTGGACGCTGCATGGGTTCGCGCGCGGGATCATCCGTGCCGTGATCGGACTCGCGTCCTGGCTCGTCGGCGTCATTGTCGCGCTGCGGCTCGCCGCGCCGGTCGCGGCGCTGCTGCCGGATTTCGGCGACACTGCCGGCGCGCGGACGTGGATCGCGTTCGTAATCGTGCTCCTCGTCGTGCTCTTTGTCGGTGCGCTGCTGGGTTCCGGACTCGCCAAGTTGTTCAAGGCAATCGGACTGGGTGTTCTGGATAGGCTGCTGGGAGGCGCTTTCGGCTTCGCCTGCGGCGTCCTGTTTGCGCTGGTGTTCGCGTTCGTCGCGGGATTGACCGGCATGTCGAAGCGCGATTGGTGGCAGAATTCGACGCTGGGACCGGTGCTCTCGGACGCGGTATTGGCAGCGGCCCCGTGGCTGCCGCAGGGATGGGTCGGCCGCCTCGATTACCCCGGGTTCGCACCCTCGCCGGTGCGTCCGGGTCAGTCGACGTGACGATGCGCGGCACCGGCGCTCGCGGCCGCGGTTCAACGGAGAAGGCTTCATCATGTGCGGAATCGTAGGCGTAGTCGCTCACACGCCGGTCAACCAACTCCTCTACGACGGGTTGCTGCTGCTGCAACACCGCGGGCAGGATGCGGCGGGCATCGTGACCAGCGAGGGTTCGATGTTCCACATGTACAAGGCGCCGGGTTATGTGCGCGACGTCTTCCGCACCCGCAACATGCGCGAGCTCTCGGGCAATCTCGGCATCGGCCACTGTCGCTACCCGACGGCAGGCAGCGCGTCGTCCGAACTCGAGTCGCAGCCGTTCTACGTCAATTCGCCGTTCGGGATCACGCTTGCCCACAACGGCAACCTGACCAACAGCGAGGCGCTGAAAAAGGAGCTCTTTCAGCTCGACTTCCGGCACGTCAACACCAAATCCGACTCGGAGGTGCTGCTCAACGTGCTGGCGCTCGAACTCGAGCGTTCGGCGCAGCATTCGCGTCTGGACGCCAATGCGATATTCAAGGCGGTGGCTGGCGTGCACAAGCGCTGCCGCGGCGCCTACGCCATCGTCGCGATGATCGCCGGTTACGGGCTGGTCGCGTTTCGCGATCCGTTCGGCATACGCCCGCTCATTATCGGCGTCAATCAAGCGAAGGGCGGCAGCGAGTACGTCATCGCCAGCGAATCGGTGGCGCTGGAAGCGCTCGGCTTTTCGGTGTTGCGCGACGTCGCGCCGGGCGAGGCGATCTTCATCGACCAGACCGGCGCCTTTCACGCGCAGCAGTGCGCCGAGCACCCGATGCTCGCGCCATGCATCTTCGAGTTCGTCTATCTGGCGCGGCCGGACTCGGTGATCGACGGCGCGTCGGTGTACGAGGCGCGGCTGCACATGGGCGAACAGCTGGCGAAAAAGATTCGCGGCATTCCTGAGGCCCGGGACATCGACGTCGTGATCCCGATTCCCGATTCGAGCCGGCCGTCGGCACTTCAGCTCGCGAACACGCTGGGGCTCACGTACCGGGAAGGCTTCGTCAAGAACCGCTACATCGGCCGCACGTTCATCATGCCGGGCCAAGCGATGCGAAAAAAGAGTGTCCGCCAGAAGCTGAATCCGATCGGGATGGAGTTCAAGGACAAGGTGGTGCTGCTCGTCGACGATTCGATCGTGCGCGGCACCACGTCGCGCGAAATCGTGTCGATGGCGCGCGAAGCGGGGGCGCGCAAGGTGTACTTCGCGTCGGCGAGCCCGCCGGTGCGCTATCCGAACGTGTACGGCATCGACATGCCGAACCAGCGCGAACTCGTTGCCACCGGGCGCACCGACGCCGAAGTGGCGCGTGAGATTGGCGCCGACCTGCTGATCTACCAGGATCTCGAGTCGCTGAAGGCCGCGATCCGCGCCACGAATCCGGCGCTGACGCAGTTCGAGGCGTCGTGCTTCGACGGCAAGTACATTACCGGCGACGTTACCGCCGATTATCTGTTGCAGCTCGCGGCCGAGCGCGACGAGCTGCGCGGCGAGGCCGAGCAGCGCGACGCCGCCGACGCGAAGGAGTTGTTCGCGGCCGGCGATTGAGTCGCCCCGCGCGGACGAAGAAAACGCGGCCGTCCGGGCCGCGTTTTTCGTTGCATCCGGCGCGTCTCGCGGCGCGCTCTATTTCGCCGCCGCCGCGATGTAATCGACGGCCGCCTTCACGTCGGCGTCCGGCAGCGCCGTGTTGCCGCCCTTGGGGGGCATCGCCGCCTTGCCCTTGAGCGCGCTTGCGTACAGGGCGTCCATTCCGGTCTTGAGACGCGGCGCCCAGGCTGCCTTGTCGCCGAACTTCGGCGCGCCGGCCACGCCGCTGCCGTGGCAGACCATGCAGGCGGTGTCGTATGTCTTCCTGCCGTCGGGCTTTGCTGC
>JAAFGU010000071.1 GCA_010365205.1 Aromatoleum sp.
CAACGGGCCGCGCCGCGCTGCGCGACGCGTTCCATGCCCGCCCCGACACGCCGAAACTGCTCCGCGATCACGCCCGGCTCGTCGATCGCGTGGTCGCCGAAGTCTGGGCGGTGCTGGGCGCGCCGCCCTCGGCCGCGCTGGTCGCCGTCGGAGGCTACGGCCGCGGGCAGCTCTTCCCGCACTCCGACGTCGACCTGCTGATCCTGCTGCCCTCACCTCTCGACGACGCCGGCACCGCGTTTGTCGAACGCTTCGTGGGAATGCTCTGGGACATCGGGCTGGAGACGGCGCACAGCGTGCGCACGATCGCCGAATGCGAAGTCGAAATGGCCGCCGACGTCACGATCAAGACGAGCCTTCTCGAAAACCGCTTGCTCGCCGGCTCCCGCCCTCTCCACACAGTGTTCCGGAAGGCGTTCGCCGGAGCCATGGACGCGCGATCCTTTTACGAAGCCAAGATGCTCGAGCAGCAGCAACGCCATCTCAAGTATCACGATACCGCGTACAACCTCGAGCCCAACGTCAAGGAAAGTCCGGGCGGCCTGCGCGACCTGCAGACGGTTCTGTGGATCGCCCGCGCGGCGAACCTTGGCCGGTCGTGGCGTGAATTGGCGAAGGCCGGTCTGATCACGATGCAGGAGGCGCGCACCGTGTCGCGCCAGGAGCGGCTCATCGGCGCATTGCGCGTGCGGCTCCACCATCTCGCCGGCCGGCGCGAGGATCGCCTCGTCTTCGACCAGCAGAACGCGCTGGCGCGCGAACTGGGGCTCGCCGATACGCCGACCCGGCGCGCCAGCGAGCGACTGATGCAGCGCTACTACCGGGCCGCCAAGCTCGTGCGTCAGGCCAACGTCATTCTGCTGCAGAATCTGCACGCGCGACTCGAGCCCGTCTCGGTCGAGGCGGTGCCGGTCGACGCTGACTTCTTCGCCATCGACGAGCTGCTGGATGTCCGCGACGACAGGCTGTTCGAACGGCGACCGTCGGCGATGCTGGACGCGTTCCTCACGATGCAGCGGCACCGGGAGCTAAAGGGAATGTCGGCGCGAACGCTGCGCGCGCTGTGGCGCAACCGCGATCGCATCGACGCCACGTTCCGGCGCGATCCCGCCAATCGCGCACGGTTCCTCCAGATATTCCGCGAACCGAGGGGACTGACGCACGAGCTGCGACGGATGAACCTCTACGGCATCCTCGGCAAGCTGGTACCGGCATTCGGGCGCATCGTCGGACAGATGCAGCACGATCTGTTCCATGTTTACACGGTCGACGAGCACATCCTGATGGTGATCCGGAACCTGCGCCGCTTCACCGAAGCGCAGCACGCGCACGAATATCCGCTGTGCTCGCGCTTGATGGCCGACATCGAGCGCAAGGAAGTGCTCTACCTCGCCGGAATGTTCCACGACATCGCCAAGGGCCGTGGCGGCGATCACTCGGCGCTCGGTGCGCGCGACGCGCTGCGCTTCTGCCGGGCACTCGGTCTCGAGCGTACGGATGCCGAACTGGTCGCGTGGCTCGTCGCCCAGCACCTGACGATGTCGGCGATCGCGCAGAAGCAGGACGTCACCGACCCCGACGTCGTTGCCGCTTTTGCGGCGAAGGTCGGCAACGACCGCCGGCTTGCCGCGCTCTACATCCTCACCGTCGCCGACATCCGCGGAACGAGCCCCAAGGTGTGGAACGCGTGGAAGGCGCGGTTGCTGGAGGATCTGTTCGATGCGGCGCGGCGGCGGCTGACCGGCGGCGGCGCGACGCTGGCGGACAGCCTCGCCGAACGGCAGAACGAGGCGCGCCGGCTGCTGCGGCTGTACGCGATTCCGGAAGGGGCGGAACGCAAGCTGTGGAGCCAGCTGGACGGCGTCTGGTTCCAGCGCCACAACGCCGACGAAATTGCCTGGCAGACGCGCCATCTCTACTACCGCGTCGACGGATCCGCACCGGTGGTGCGCGCGCGGCTCGCACGCGACGGCGCCGGTCTGCAGGTGCTCGTCTACCTTCCGGACCAGAAGGACCTGTTCGCGCGCACCTGCGGATTTCTCGGCCGCGGCGGGCTGTCGATCCTCGACGCGAAGATCCACACGACCCGGCACGGCTACGCGCTCGATACGTTCATCGTGCACGATCCGGCCAACCCGCAGGCGTCCTATCGCGACACGATTCAACTCGTGGAATTCGAGCTGAAGCGCGCGCTGGAGGAACAGCGTCCGCTCGAGCCGCCGCCGGTCGGGCGGGTGAGCCGGCATCTGAAGCACTTCCCTTTGTCGCCGGAGGTTCAGATTTCTCCCGATGACAAGGGCACTCACTACATCCTCGAAATCGTCGCCGGTGACCGCCCCGGACTCCTCGCCCGGATCGCCTACACGCTCGCGAGCGCCAACGTAAATGTCGCGAGCGCGAAGATCAACACGCTCGGGGAGCGCGCCGAAGACGTATTCCTGATCGACGGCGCCCGTCTGCACGACGAGCACGCGCTGCTGCGCTTGGAGACCGCGCTCTACGATCAGCTGCGGATCTAAAACCGCGCCGAACGCGGGCGGTTGGTCCGCGCGCGGCGCGATGCCTGTTCGGGGCGGGTGCCGCCTGTCCCGGAATTGCGCCGATTCGCCGCTATTCCTCGCCCTCCACCCCGGGGAACAGGATGTCGGTGAACCCGAACCGCGACAGGTCGCGCATGCGCATCGGGTAGAGAATGCCCATCAGATGATCGCATTCATGCTGAATCACCCGCGCGTGGAATCCCGAGACGTCGCGGCGGATCGGCTGGCCCAGCGGATCGAACCCTTCGTAGCGCACCTCCTGATACCGCGGCACGACGCCGCGCAGCCCCGGCACCGACAGGCACCCTTCCCAGCCTTCCTCCATCGCCATCGACAGCGGAGTCAGCACCGGATTGACGAGCTCGGTGTAGGGCACCGGCTCGGCGTCCGGATACCGGGGATTCTGCTCGACGCCGAATATCACGACTTGCAGCGGCACGCCAATCTGCGGCGCGGCGAGGCCCGCGCCATTCTCGACGGCCATCGTGTCGCGGAGGTCCTGCAACAACGCGGCGAGCTCGGGGGTGCCGAAGTCGGCGATCGGCCGCGACGGCTGCAGAAGCCGCGGATCGCCCATACGCAGCACGACGCGGATCATGGCGCGCTGCGGTCGATTGTCGGCACCACGTGATCGAGCAAGGCGCGAACTTTCCCCATTCCCGCCTCGAGTACCCGGACGATTCCGTCCATCGAGACGCCGACGGCGGAATCGCCGCGTCCGGCGGCGTGGTTGACGACGACGCATAGGGCCGCATACGGCAACTCGAGCTCGCGCGCCAGCGCCGTTTCGGGCATCCCCGTCATGCCCACGAGCGTCGCACCGTCGCGTTCCATGCGGTCGATTTCGGCCGCCGTCTCCAGGCGTGGCCCGGAGACCGCGCCGTAGACCCCCCCGTCGACGAGCGCGGTGCCGGCGCGGCTGGCCGCGGCAAGGCACTTGGCGCGCAGCTCGGGGGTGTACGGATGGGTAAAATCGATGTGGACCACATGCCGGTCGCCACCGTCAAAAAAAGACGTCTCGCGCCCCTGCGTGTAGTCGATCAGCTGATGCGGCAGCACCAGGTCGCCGGGATCGACGCCCCGGATCCCGCCCACCGACGCCACCGCCAGTACCGCAGTGGCACCGCGGTTCTTCAGCGCCCATACGTTTGCCCGGTAGTTGACCCGGTGCGGCGGCACCGTATGGCCATGCCCGTGGCGCGCGATGAACACCACGTCGCGTCCGGCGATCTGTCCGAAAAGCAACGCCGACGACGGCTCGCCGTACGGCGTTCTGACCATTTCACGATGCGCCACCGCGAGACTGGAGAGGCGGGTCAAACCGGTGCCGCCAATGATTGCGAGCATGGAAGTTGCTTAGGATGGAAGTCGAAACGATGGGGACCGGACGGACACGGCCGGGGCCGTACCGACGCTTGTGGGAATCGCCGCAGGATGCCGTGACCGCCGCGAGGCTGGAACTCCTTGTCAATTCATGACATTATCATGGAATCCTGCGGCGCCGGCTAAACCCGGAACCGCCCCGATATTCTAACGGGGAACAACCCAATGTATCTCGACCGCTTGTTTCGACTGATGGCCGAAAAGCAGGCCTCCGACCTGTTCATCACCTGCGGGGCCCCGATCAACATCAAGGTCAACGGCGTCGTCTCCCCGGTATCGACCCAGTCGATGGATGTCGAGAGCGTACGCCGCATCGCCTACGAACTCATGTCCAAGGAGCAGGCGCGGGAGTTCGAGAACGAAATGGAGATGAACCTCTCGCATCTCGATCGCGCCGTCGGCAACTTCCGCGTCAATATCTTCCGCCAGCGTGGATCGATCTCGCTGGTCATACGATTCGTCCGCAGCCACATCCCGACGTTCGAGCAACTGCGGCTGCCGCAGGTCCTCCTCAACATCGTCAGCGAACGGCGCGGCCTGGTGCTGATCGCCGGCGCGACGGGTTCCGGCAAATCCACGACGTTGGCGGCGATGATCGACTATCGCAACGCCAACCGCTCCGGCCATATCCTGACCATCGAGGACCCGATCGAGTACCTTTTCGAGCACAAGCGGAGCCTCGTCAACCAGCGCGAGATCGGCGTCGACACGCACAGTTTCCAGAAGGCTCTGGCCAACGCGCTGCGGGAAGCGCCGGATCTCATCATGATCGGCGAAATTCGCGACCGCGAGACGATGCAGCAGGCGCTGCTGCATACGCTCACGGGGCACCTGTGCCTCGCGACGCTGCACGCGAACAACAGTTACCACGCGCTGTCCAGGATCATCAATCTGTTCCCGTACGACGCGCGCTCCGGTCTGTTGTCCGACCTGTCGATAGGACTCCGCGCGATCGTCTGCCAACGGCTCATCCGTAACAAGGACGGCGACCTGCAGCCGGCCGTCGAGATCCTGCTCAACACGTCGTTGATCGCCGAGTTGATCAAGAACGGCGAGATCACGCAGATCAAGGAAGCGATGGAGCAGTCGCTTTACCCGGGATCGCAGACGTTCGAGCAGGCGCTGTGCCGGCTCTACCTCGACGGCATCGTCACCTACGACGAATCGATGGCCGCGTCGGACTCTCCGACCAACCTTGCCTGGCTCATCAACCAGAACGCGCCGACCGCGCGGGTCGAGGCGATGTCCAGCGGGGAAAGCGGCAGCGATCCGCGGCGCGGTGGCGCAGATTTCGGGGCGATGCACATCGAGCCGGACATGCTCGATCGCACGCATTGATCCCGGGGTCCGGGGGTCGCCGCGATCGTTAGCGACACCGATGGCGCGAGCGCATTTGCTACCATTGGGCGGATGGACGCTGCTGCCGCGCCGGCGCTCGACGCCGGACTCGCCACGACGCTGGACCTTGCCCGCGCGCTGATCGAGCGTCGCTCGCTGACCCCCGATGACGGCGGTTGCCAGGCGCTCATCGCAGCGCGCCTCGCCCCGCTGGGCTTCGCTACCGAGACGCTGGTTTCCAATGGCGTGACGAATCTGTGGGCGCGCCGCGGCACGGCCCGTCCGCTGATCTGTTTTGCCGGTCACAGCGACGTCGTGCCGACTGGACCGCTGACGGGCTGGCAAACCGACCCGTTCGTGCCCACGGAGCGTGACGGCTGGCTTTACGGGCGCGGCGCCGCCGACATGAAGGGCTCGCTCGCCGCGTTCGTCACGGGGATCGAGGCGTTCGTCTCCGCCCACCCCGGAGCTCCCGGCTCGATCGCGCTGTTGGTGACGTCGGACGAGGAAGGACCGTCGACGGACGGCACGGTCAAGGTCGTCGAAAAGCTGGCCGCCGCCGGCGAGTCGATCGATTACTGCATTGTCGGCGAACCGTCGTCGATCGAGGTCCTGGGCGACATGATCAAGAATGGCCGCCGCGGCACGCTGTCGGGAACGCTGAGTGTGAACGGCGTGCAGGGCCACATCGCCTATCCGCACCTCGCGCAAAACCCTATTCACCTGGCGGCGCCCGCGATCGCGGAACTGGCCGCGACCTCTTGGGACGAGGGAAACGAGTACTTTCCGGCGACGACGTGGCAGTGCTCGAACATTCATGCCGGCACCGGCGCCACCAACGTGATCCCCGGCGTCCTGGAGATCTCGTTCAACTTTCGCTACTCGACGGCGAGCACAAAGGAATCACTGAAGCGCCGCTTCGAGGACATTCTGCGCCGGCACGACCTCGACTACGCGATCGCGTGGACCGGCTGGGGCAAGCCGTTTCTGACGCCGAAGGGACGTTTGGTCGACGTCGCGACCGAGGCGATACGCGAGGTCACCGGCGTCACACCGGTGTTGTCGTGCACGGGTGGCACGTCGGACGGCCGCTTCATTGCGGATATCTGCCGGGAGATCGTCGAACTGGGTCCCGTCAACGCGACGATCCACAAGCTCAACGAGCGCGTGAAGAGCGCCGACCTGCCGCGGCTCGCGGCGATCTACCGCGGTATTCTCGAGCGGCTGCTGGTGGAGCGCTGACCGCAATGTCAGCGGCGGCCGTACACGACCTCGTCACGCTGCGCGACTGGCTGCGCTATGCCGTCACACGCTTCGGCGAGGCCAATCTCGCTTTCGGACACGGCACGACGAATGCGTACGACGAGGCCGCGTATCTGCTGCTGCATGGACTGCATTTGCCGCTCGACCGGTTGGAGCCATTCCTCGACGCACGGCTGACGCAAGTGGAAAGGCTGCAGCTCGCGCAGCTTTTCGACAGGCGGATCGAGCTGCGCGTGCCGGCGGCGTACCTCACGCACGAAGCGTGGCTGGGCGATTTCCGCTTCTATGTCGACGAGCGGGTGATCATTCCGCGCTCATTCATTGCCGAGCTTCTGCCCGGCGGGATCGCCGCGTACGTGGGCGCCCCGGAAGAGGTCAAGGGCGCGCTCGACCTTTGCACCGGCTCGGGCTGCCTCGCGATCCTGCTCGCGCATGCTTATCCCGAGGCGGACGTCGATGCCGTCGACATTTCGTCCGATGCGCTCGCGGTTGCGCAGCGCAACGTCAGCGAGTACGGGCTTGCCGACCGCATCAATCTCATCCGTTCGGATCTGTTCGCCAACCTCGCGGAAAAGTCCTACGACCTGATCATCAGCAACCCGCCCTACGTCGCTGCCACGGCGATGGACGCTCTGCCGCCCGAGTACCGGCATGAGCCCGCGCTGGCGCTCGCCGGTGGGGACGACGGATTGGACGCAGTGCGCACGATACTCAAGGACGCTCCGCGGTTCCTGAACCCGGGCGGCGCACTGATCGTGGAGATCGGCCACAACCGGGCGGCGGTCGAACTCGCATTTCCGCGCCTGCCGCTGGTGTGGCTGGAGACGGCGACGTCCGCCGGCAGCGTGTTCCTGCTGACGCGAGAAGACCTGGTGGCGGGACGCTAGGCCGTCAGGCCGAAGAAGTCGCGGATCCGGCGCAGCATTTCCTCGGCCCGACCGGTGGTCTGCCGCGCGCGCGCTTCGGCGCTCGCCGCCTGCAGCGTGGCGTCGTTGGCGGCTTGACGCGCCGCAAGTACCTTCGACAGCGCGTCGGCGAGTTCCGGCCGCGCATGCAGAATGGCGTCGAACGCCGGTTTGTCCAGGCGATAGCACAGCACGTCGCCGTCCGCGATGACGGTGGCGGTGCGCGCCTGCCCGGTCAGCAGTCCCATTTCGCCGAAGCACGCCGGGGCCTCCAGCACGGCCAACTTCGTGCGTTGACCCTTCTTTGCCCCAGCGTGCTCGTCCTCGCGATAGATGACGACACGACCCTGCGCGAGCACATACAGCGACTCGGCGGTTTCGCCCTGCTGCGAGACGACGTCGTGGCCCACGAACGGAGAGCTGGCGAGCTCGGACGCCAGCGCCCGGCGCTCGCCGCCGGTCAGCGTCTCGAACAACCCGAGCCCGGAGAGCACCGCCTCGCGCGTGTCCAACTCCTGCGTCCACTTCTGCTCGGCGTCGACCGGTTCCCTGTTCACGATGACGCGGTGAGGATAGGGAATCTCGAGCCCGTTCCGCGCAAGCGCCGCCGCGACGTGTACGCGGACCTGGGAATCGGTCCATTCGTCGTGCGCGAGCTCGGTCAGCCAGTAACGCGCCGCGTAGCGAATCCCACTGTCCTCGAACCCCAGGCACACGACGGTGATCTGGGGCCACGACGCGACGTTGCGGATTTCGGAGCGTCGCAGCGAGTTCTCGACGGCGGCGATGACGCGGCTGGGCCCGACGCCGTAGACGACGCTGAAATCGACATGACGGCGCCAGGGAATGCGCTGGTCGCCGCGCCGAGCCAGCACGATGACGCGGTTGGTGATCATCTGCGCATTGGGGATCATCACCGTTTCGCCGGTGTTGGTGGCCACGGCGAGATAACGCCAGCGGATGCTGATTACCTGCCCCGAAACGCCCTGCCCCGACGTCCCCTGTCCCGCAGACGCGTCGATGCGAATCCAGTCGCCGATGCGGCAAGTGTTGTCCATCTGCAGCGCGATGCCGCCCCACAGGTTACCCAGCGTCGCCTGCAACGAAAAACCGATCGCAGCGGTGATGACGGTCGAAGTCGTGATGATGGCCGTCAGGTTCACGCCCGAGGCGTTCATCCGGTAGAGCCCGTATACGACGAGCATGACCACCAGAAACACCTCGGAGAGAATCCTGGCCGTGCCGAGCTTGCCCAGCGCCGCCTCGAAGGCGAACATGGAGGCGACGCGGATGAGGCCGAACGCCATCAGCACCAGCGCCAGCTCGCGCAGGACCACGGCCATCGATCCGCCACCGAATCCATCGCCGAATCGGGCGAGCAGCACGAGGCCGCCCAGGCCGACAACGACGACCATCACCATGGTGCCCACGGCGTTGCGCAGGTCGCGGCGTAGCCATGCCGTCAGCAGCCCGAACGCGAGGCCGGCAGCCGCGAAGTAGGCCGCATCGAAAACGAGACTTTGATCGGGCATTGGTTTCCAGGTCAGTCCGCGCCGGACGCGGTGATAACAGACGGAGCTTAGCGCGCAATACAGCGCCGAACGCGACGCCCGGAACTTCAAGCGGATCCGTCGGCGCACTTCGCCGGGCTCGCCGCGCCGGCTTCCGCGCGGAGATGCGAAGCCCATCGCGGCGCCCGGTCCTCCATTCAGCCGGCGCGCCACGCCCACCCAAGCCGCGCGCAATTATAGAATGGGCGACGTCGGTCCGCACGGCTTCTCCGCGCGACCGCCCGGAGACCCGCAATGACCCTCATCCCCCGCACGGGCGGCGAGATTCTCGTCGCCAACCTGCTCGCCCAGGGCGCAACCCACGCGTTCTGCGTTCCCGGTGAAAGTTACCTCGCCGTGCTCGACGCCCTGTACGACGTCCGTGACCGGATCGGACTCTACGTCTGTCGGCACGAAGGCGGAGCCGCGACCATGGCCGAGGCGTACGGCAAACTGACCGGGCGCCCGGGCATAGCGCTCGTCACGCGCGGGCCCGGAGCGTCGAACGCCGCGATCGGCATCCACACGGCGGCCCAGGACTCGACGCCGATGATCGTGTTCGTCGGGCAGGTCGGCGGCGATTTCGTCGACCGTGAGGCGTTCCAGGAGGTCGACTACCGGCGGATGTACGGCGGCGTCGCCAAATGGGCGGCGCAGATCGACCGTGCCGATCGCATTCCCGAGTACGTGGCGCACGCCTATCGCATCGCGATGTCCGGGCGGCCAGGTCCGGTCGTGCTGGCGCTGCCGGAGGACATGCTTACCTCCCGCGCGGCATGCGCGGATACCGCACGCGTGGAA
>JAAFGU010000072.1 GCA_010365205.1 Aromatoleum sp.
CGCCGTCGAGCAGCGACGGCGCCGCGCCACCGTCGACGCAGCGCTGCAGCGGGCGCGCGCGCGCCGTGCGAGGCACTTACCCGACGCCTCGTCTACCTGATGCGGGCGCCCCGTCCGTGCGTGCTGTTTCCATTGGCCATCGCCGCAGGCTTCGCCATGACTGCCCACGCCGTTTCGCCTGCCCTTGCGAGCTTTTCCATCGATCTCGATGCCCAATGGGACTACGCGAAGCCGGGCGAATCGGAACGGCGCTTCCGCACCGAACTCGCGAAGTGGCCGTCCGAGGATCCGCAGGCGTTGATCATCGCCACGCAGATCGCGCGCACGCAGGGCCTGCGCCGCGAGTTCGCCGACGCCCAAGCGACGCTCGACGCGATCGAATCCAGGCTCGGCAACGCGCCGTCGCACGTGCGCGTTCGCTACCTGCTCGAACGCGGCCGCGCGTTCAACTCTTCCGGCTCGCCCGAGCGCGCGTTGCCGCTGTTTGCCGACGCGCTGTCGCTGGCCCAATGCGACGGCGACGAGTTCTACGCCATCGACGCGGCGCACATGCTGGGCATTACGGCGCCGCCGACGGAGCGGCTCGACTGGAGCCGGAAGGGGTTGGCGATGGCGGAGCGCGCGACCGCGCCTCGCGCGAAGCGCTGGCTGGCGCCGCTGTACAACAACATCGGGCAGACGTATCTCGAGCAGGGCGACTACGCGCCCGCGCTCGACTATTTCCGGAAGGCGCTCCCGGCATGGGAGTCGCGCGGGGACCCCGGTAGCGTGCGCGTCGCGCACTGGATGATCGGGCGGGCGCAGCGCGCGCTGGGCCAGCTCGACGACGCGGAGAAGACCCAGCGCGCGCTGCTCGCCGAATACGAAAAAATCGGCGAGCCGTACGGATACGTCTACGAGGAACTGGCCGAGATCGCCCTCGCACGCGGCGACGCGAGCGCGGCCCAGCCGTGGGCCGCCAAGGCCCATGCGGCGCTGGAGGACGATGCTTACCCGCAGGCGAACGAGCCCGGCCGGCTTGCCCGCCTCGACCGGATCGCGCAGGGCCGCCTTCCCGCTACGGCGAAACCGTGAATCCGCAGAAGCGCCGCGCGATTTTCGAGCGCCTGCGCGCGGAGAATCCACATCCCGAATCGGAGCTCGACCATACGACGCCATTCGAGCTGCTGGTGGCGGTCGTGCTGTCGGCGCAGGCGACCGACAGGAGCGTCAACAAGGCGACGGCGTTGCTTTTTCCGGTCGCCAATACGCCGGCCGCGATCGCAAAACTCGGCGTCGACGCGCTGATACCGTACGTGCAGACAATCGGCCTCTATCGCAACAAGGCGAAGAACGTCGTCGCGCTGGCGGAGATTCTGCTGCGCGAGCACCAAGGAACGGTGCCCGCGCAGCGCGAAGCCCTCGAGCGCTTGCCGGGGGTCGGGCGCAAGACGGCAAACGTCGTGCTCAATGTCGCCTTCGGCCAGCCGACGATGGCGGTCGACACGCATATCTTTCGTGTCGCCAACCGGACCGGGCTCGCGCCGGGGAAGGACCCGGGCGAGGTCGAGCGGAAGCTGCTGAAGTTCGTACCCGACGAGTTCGGGCTGCACGCGCATCATTGGCTGCTCCTGCACGGACGCTATGTCTGCGTCGCGCGCGCGCCGAAATGCGGCGACTGCCCGATCCGCGACTTGTGCGAATACCGCGATAAGACGGCCTGACTCGATGTTCAATCCTTCGCGCGACGAAGCGAGGCGGTTCCTGACCGACGCCTGGGCGAAAAACCGGGCACAGACGCCGCTGACCGGACTCGAGCGGATGGCGGCGTCTCTCGTTGCTCTGCATCCGGAGTACCACAGAATCATCGAAGATCCGGAGCACAGTCTAGACCGCGATTTCCGGCCCGAGGCCGGCGATGTCAATCCGTTCCTGCACCTGTCGCTGCACCTCGCCGTCGCCGAGCAGCTCTCGATCGACCAGCCGCCCGGAATCCGCGCGCAATTCGAGCGTCTGAAAGCGGCGAAGGGTGATGAGCACGAGGCGCTGCACGCGGTGCTCGACTGCCTCGGCGAAGCGATCTGGCACGCGCAGCGGCACCACACGCCGCTCGATGCATCGCTTTATCTCGAATGCCTCGCGCGGCAATGAACAAGCCACCGCGCCGGATGCGGATCGGACTGGCGGCGAGCCGCGCGCATCGCGACGGTCCCGGCGCCGCGCTTTTCCGGCTGCTCGCGCCGCTCGCGGAGGCGCTGGAAGACGAGTTACGCAACTTGCGTAGCTGATCCTCGAGCGCCGCTGCCGTCGTGTCGTGTTCTTCGAGGACCCGCACGTCGCGCGCCAGCACGAAGCCGACATCCAGCTGCTCGAGCGCGCGGCGCGCATCCACACCGCCTACGCAATGTGCGTCAACGACCCCGTCTGCGCGCACCGCCGGGCAGACGGCTACGCCCGAAGAATCGGCGAGGGCCGAGAGCGTGGAAAATGAGTGGGCGGTGAGTCGACAATGCGCGCACAATGAAACAGGGCGCCCGCGGGCGCCCTGTTTTCGCAGCGCGACGCGTCAGTACCGCGCCGACAGCGCGGCGGGCTGCGAGTTGTAATACGCGGCGAGGTTTTCGATGTCCTGTTTCGACAGCGCGCCGGCAAATCCGGCCATGATCGGGTTCTTCCGCGCGCCGGACTTGTAGTCGCGCAGCGCCTTGGCGAGGTAGTCGCCATGCTGGCCCGCGAGCTTCGGGAAATCGGCCGTCGGGCTGTTGCCGTCGTCGCCGTGACACGCCGCGCAGACTTCCTTCGCCTTGGCCTTGCCGGCGGCGACGTCGGCCGCGTGAGCGGCTGAGGCGCCGAGCGCCGCCACCGCGGCAAGGGCAATCAGGCATCGGGTCGTCATCGTCATTTCACCGCGGTCTTGACGCCGGGCTGTCCGTAGTAGGCGGCAAGGTCAGCCATGTCGTTGTCGGAAAGCGAGGCGGCGATCGCGCGCATCGACGGATGGCTGCGCTCGCCGGATCTGTACGCCTGGAGCGCCTTGACGATGTAGGCCTGGTGTTGCCCGCCGATCTTCGGCACGCGGTACACCTCGGGGAACGCCGTGCGCCAGCCTTCGATGCCATGGCAACCTTGGCACTTCTGAACCTGTTGGCTGCCTTTGGCCGCATCACCGGCGGGCGCGCCCTGCGCCAGCGCCGGGGCGGCGACAAGCGCGGCCACCAAGGCCGGAACGCGGAGGAAAAGTGGGATCATGGCTTTCTATTGCCGATTGGACTCGTCGAGGCGCGATGCGCCAAGCGTTTTTGTTTATCGCGGAGGCGCCGCGGCTCGAAAAAAACTTCGCGATTCTGGGGGTTGCGGAACCCCGCGGTCAATCGCGGCGGTGAGGTCAAGCGCAACGGCACGGCGCGGCGGTTACTTCTCGAGAAACCGCAGCTTGTCCTTCATGCCCTTCCACTCGTCGGCGTCGGCAGGCGCGGGCTTGCGCTCGATGATCGGCTTCCAAAGCTTGGCGAGCTCCGCATTCAGCGCTGTGAACGGCTTCTGGTCGGGTGGGACATCGTCTTCCGCGTAGATCGCTTCCACCGGACACTCGGCCACGCACAACGTGCAGTCGATGCACTCGTCCGGATCGATGACCAGGAAGTTCGGGCCTTCGCGGAAACAGTCGACCGGGCAAACATCGACGCAATCGGTGTATTTGCAGCGGATGCAGGTTTCGGTGACGACGTAGGTCATGCGATGAAGTCCGATGCCGAAAAGCTCGATTCTAACAAAATCGTCTCCGCCCTCCGTGCCAGCAGGTACCGAGGTCTCTCGCGGCGCTTGCGCCGGAGGAGGGCTTCGGCTACCGTAGATTTTTTGCCCGGGCTTCGCGCGAGGACCGCGGCGGGCCCGCCCGCTTTCCTGCCCCGCGCGGACAGTCTCGCACGACCACCCGACCCCGATCACCCGCGCATTCGACGAGGAATCCATGACCGAGAACATCAAGCACGTTTCCGACACGACCTTCGACAAGGAAGTCCTGCAGTCGTCCACGCCGGTGCTGGTGGACTACTGGGCCGAGTGGTGCGGCCCATGCAAGATGATCGCGCCGGTCCTCGAGGACGTCGCGAAGCAGTACGCCGGCCGGATGACCGTGGCCAAGCTCGACATCGACGCCAATCCCGGCATCACCAGCCAGTTCGGCATCCGGGGCATCCCGACGCTGATCCTGTTCAAGGACGGCAAGCCGCACGCGCAAAAGGTCGGTGCGTTGTCCAAGTCGCAACTGACGGCGTTTGTTGACAGCAACCTTTGAACCCGCTACGCTGATATTTGTGCCTGTGGCACGCCCCTCTTCCTGAGAGGTGTTTCCGCAGCCGCACTCAAGGCTCCGCCCGGCTGTTCCGGGTGCCCTTCCGGGCGCCAATCCCCGTTTCCCGTCGCGGCTCGTTGCGGTCACCGCCGCCGCCCCCGTCTCTTCCTGCTGTCCCCCATCCCTGCCATGCACCTGTCCGAACTCAAGTCCAAGCACGTCAGCGAACTGCTCGACATCGCCAACACGCTCGAGATCGAGGGCGCGAACCGCATGCGCAAGCACGACCTCATCTTCGCCATGCTGAAAGGCCAGGCGAAGAAGGGCGAGAGCATCTTCGGCGAAGGCGTTCTGGAAGTGCTGCCCGACGGATTCGGCTTCCTGCGCTCGCCCGACACGAGCTACCTCGCCGGGACCGACGACATCTACATTTCGCCGTCGCAGATTCGCCGCTTCAACTTGCACACAGGCGACACGATCGAAGGCGAAATCCGGACACCGAAGGACGGCGAGCGCTATTTCGCGCTGGTCAAGGTCGACAAGGTCAACGGCGAACCGCCCGAGGCCGCCAAGAACAAGATCCTGTTCGAGAATCTGACGCCGCTGTTCCCGGACGAACCACTCTCGCTCGAGCGCGATATCAAGGCCGAGGAAAACATCACCGGCCGCGTCATCGACATCGTCGCGCCGATCGGCAAGGGCCAGCGCGGCCTGCTGGTGTCGTCGCCGAAGTCGGGCAAGACGGTGATGCTGCAGCACGTCGCCCATTCGATCGCGGCCAATCACCCCGAAGTCGTGCTGATCGTGCTGCTGATCGACGAGCGGCCCGAGGAAGTCACAGAAATGCAGCGCTCGGTGCGCGGCGAGGTCGTTTCCTCGACTTTCGACGAGCCCGCGACCCGGCATGTGCAGGTCGCCGAAATGGTGATCGAGAAGGCGAAACGCCTGGTCGAGCACAAGAAGGACGTCGTGATCCTGCTCGACTCGATCACCCGCCTCGCGCGCGCCTACAACACCGTCGTGCCCGCGTCCGGCAAGGTGTTGACCGGTGGCGTGGACGCGAACGCGCTGCAACGCCCCAAGCGATTCTTCGGCGCCGCACGCAACATCGAGGAAGGCGGCTCGCTCACCATCATCGCCACCGCGTTGATCGACACCGGCTCGCGGATGGACGACGTGATCTACGAGGAATTCAAGGGTACCGGCAACATGGAAATCCATCTCGACCGGCGTATGGCCGAGAAACGCATCTATCCGGCGATCAACGTCAACCGGTCCGGCACCCGCAAGGAAGAGCTGCTGCTGAAACCGGAAATTCTGCAAAAGGTATGGGTTCTCCGGAAGCTGCTCTACCCGATGGACGAGCTCGAGGCGATGGAATTCCTGCTCGACAAGGTCAAACAGACCAAGAACAACGCGGACTTCTTCGACTCGATGCGCAGGGGATAGATCCGGCGATTCCCCCGCCACAATCCCGCGCCCGTTTGAAGTCCGTATCGCCGCCTCCGGGGTCGCATCCCCACTGCGTGGGGCCCCTGCTCCGCCCTCCGGCGTCGTACTTCTTCGACTCTATGCGCAGGGGATAGATCTGACGTACCAGCGGCCCCGCCAACGCAAGCCACTGATTCAAAATACTTGGTTCCTTACTCGCCGCACCGGCAGCGCGCGCCCCGCTCGTTGCGCCGTGCCGTAAAACAGGGGATAATTCCAGATTTTCCGCGCCACTCAGCTTGGGATTCAATGATCCCGGCCGCATCTGGCCCAATACCGGTTTCGGCGCGCCCCCGCGGGCAATCAAGCCTTGGCGCGTGGACCGCGAGAACGAGGACATCATGAAAGCCGCGATTCACCCGAAGTACAGCGAAATCCAGGTCACGTGCAGCTGCGGCAATAAGTTCGCCACCCGCTCGACCGTCGCCAAGCCGTTGCACGTCGAAGTGTGCTCAGCCTGCCATCCGTTCTACACGGGCAAGCAGAAGGTGATGGACACCGCCGGTCGCATCGACAAGTTCCGTCAGCGCTACTCGAACAAGCGCACGACGGCGTCGGCCTGACCGTCGATGCGCGAACGCGCGCAGGCTCGCGCGCCATAGCATCGCAGACGAGAAAGGCAGCTTCGGCTGCCTTTTTCTTTCCCGCGGCCCCGCACCCCGTCCGACGCCGAACCCGCGCCTCCATGCCCCGCCCCCCCGCTCCGACGCCCGTCGACCCTTCCGTGCTTTCGCCGTCGGGGCCGTTTCGCGCATTGAAGCAATTCGGCCTCGTGCTGCTGTGCGCGGCGTGGGTGCTGCTGGGGCTCGCCGGGCACGATCCGTGGAAATCCGAAGACGCCACGACCTTCGGTGTCGCATGGGAGATGGCGCAGCGGGGCGACTACGTGGTGCCCTACCTCGCCGGCGAACCCTATCTCATCCGTCCGCCGTTGGTGCCGGCCGCCGCCGCGCTCGCCATCGGCGCGTTCTCGCCTCCATTGACGCCACACAGCGCCGCGCGGCTGGCCGCGGGGTTGGCGCTCACGTTGATCTTGCTCTGCACGGCGCTGGCCAGCCGCGAGTTGTCCGGACGTCCGTTTCGCTGGCTGCCGGTCCTGATCCTGATCGGCTCGATCGGGCTGTGGGAGCGCGCGCATGCGCTGTCGGCCGAACTCGGCCTGACGCTGGGCATCACAGTCGCGCTTTACGGATTCGCCTTGGCATTGCGCCTGCCCGCCGCCGGGGGAGTGCTCCTCGGAATCGGCGCGGCAATCGCATTCTTGAGCCGCGGTCTGCTGGGGCCGCTGTGGCTGGCCGCAACCGCGGCGATCGTTCCCGCCTGCGGCGCTCCATGGAGAACGCCGAAATATGCGATGACCGTCGTGATCGCTCTCGTGGTCGCCGCGGGCCTCGCGGCGCCATGGCTGGTGGCGCTCGAAGCCCGAGATCCCGCGCTGTTCGAGTCGTGGCGGACCGCGGAGATGGCCCGCGATTTTTTCGCATGGGGCGACCCGAGGGGGAGCATCGAGCCTTTCTATCACGCGAAAAACCTGCTTTGGTTCGCCTGGCCCGCGCTGCCGCTGGTGCTGTGGATGGCCTGGACGCGCGGCCGCGGATTCAACGGAGGACTCGGGGGTTCGGAACTGCGGCTGCCGGCGGTCCTCGCGCTGGTAATACTGGCGGGCCTCGCGCTGATGCCGGACCCGCGCCTGATTCACGCGATGCCGCTGCTGGTGCCGCTTGCGCTACTGGCCGCGCTCGAGGTCGATTCGCTGAAGCGCGGATTCTCCGGGGCGCTCGACTGGTTCGGCATCCTGACGTTCGGGCTGCTGTCGCTGCTGCTGTGGGGCCTTTGGATCGATTCGTATACGCACGGGATGTCGCCGCAGGTCGCGCGATTCTTCCGCGACAGCGAAACCGGATTCCAGCCGCGGTTCCATCTCGGGACGATTCTCGCCGCCGTGTTCCTCACCTCGCTATGGGTCGTGCTCGTGCGCCCCGCCCGCCGCAGCAACCGTCGGACCGTGCTGAACTGGGCCGCCGGCATGACGCTGCTGTGGGGCCTCTACTCGACGATCTGGCTGCCTTATCTCGATTCGCGGCGCAGCTACCGGTCGGTCGTCGAAGCTGCGGCCACCCATCTGCCGGCGCAGGGCTGCGTCGGTAGCCGATACCTCGGCGAGCCGCAGCGCGCGCTGTTCCACTACTTCGCGAATGTCGTCACAATTCGGGCGGAAGTCGACACTCGCGCAGAAGACTGCCCTGCCCTGCTCGTCCAGTACGGCCGGCAGGAAGGCGCGCCGCCGGCGCTGCCCGGCTGGCAGGTCGAGTGGGAAGGCCGCCGCCGCGGTGACGAGACCGAGCGCTACGTCGTCTATTTGAAGGAAGCTCCGTGAAGTTCGTCGACGAAGCCACGATCGAGGTGATTGCCGGTGACGGCGGCGACGGCTCGGCCAGCTTCCGGCGCGAGAAGTACGTCCCGCGCGGCGGGCCCGACGGCGGCGACGGCGGCCATGGGGGCAGCATCTACGCCGTCGCCGACCGCAACATCAACACGCTGATCGACTACCGGTACGCGCGCATCCATCGCGCGCGCAGCGGCGAGAACGGCCACGGTGCCGACAAGTATGGGCGCGGCGCCGACGACATCGTGCTGCGCGTGCCGGTCGGCACCGTGATCACCGACGCCGAGACCGGCAGCTTGATCGCCGACCTCGCCACGCACGAGCAGCGCGCCCTCATCGCGAAGGGCGGCAAGGGCGGCCTCGGGAATATTCACTTCAAGTCCAGCATCAATCGCGCCCCGCGGCAAACGACACCCGGCGAGAAGGGCGAACAGCACATGCTGCGACTCGAACTGAAGGTGCTGGCCGACGTCGGCCTGCTCGGTCTGCCCAATGCCGGCAAGAGCACGCTGATCCGAGCGGTTTCCGCGGCGCGGCCCAAGGTCGCCGACTATCCGTTCACCACGCTGGCGCCCAATCTGGGCGTCGTGCGCACCGACACCAACCGCAGCTTCGTGCTGGCCGACATCCCTGGGCTGATCGAAGGCGCGGCGGATGGTGCGGGGCTCGGCCACCAGTTCCTGCGCCACCTGCAGCGGACGCGGCTCCTGCTGCACGTGGTCGATATCGCGCCGTTCGATCCGGAAGCCGAACCGGTGCGCGACGCGCGCGCGATCGTCGATGAACTGAAGCGCTACGATGAGGCGCTGTACGACAAGCCGCGCTGGCTGGTGCTGAACAAGCTCGACCTCGTCCCCGGGGAGGAGCGCGAAAAACGCGTCAAACAATTCGTGAAGGCGTACCGCTGGAAAGGTCCAGTGTTCGCTATCGCGGCCGTCAACGGCGACGGTTGCCGGGAAATGACCTTCCGGATCCAGGACTGGCTGGACGCCCATCCCGCATTTGCGCCGCCGGTCACGGCGGATGACGGGGCACGGAACGCAAATGCGGCCGATGCGACCAATGCGGCCGGAGCATCGGAATGAGCGTCTCGTCGAACGGATTCGCATGAGCACGCCTGTCGCTACGGCCAACCGGATCGTCGTCAAGGTCGGTTCGAGTCTCGTCACCGACGAGGGCCGCGGGCTCGACCACGCGGCCGTCGGCCGCTGGGCCGCGCAGATCACGGAACTGCGACGCGCCGGCAAGGAAGTCGTGCTGGTGTCGTCGGGCGCGATTGCCGAGGGCATCAAGCGACTCGGCTGGTCCGTGCGTCCGTCGGCGATGAACGAGTTGCAGGCAGCCGCGGCGGTCGGCCAGATGGGGCTCGTCCAGGCCTACGAGTCGGCGTTCTCGCAGTACGGGCTGCACACGGCGCAGATCCTGCTGACGCACGAGGACCTGGCCGACCGAAAACGCTACCTCAACGCGCGTTCCACGCTCATCACGCTGCTGTCCCTCTACGTGATTCCGATCATCAACGAGAACGACACCGTGACGACCGATGAAATTCGCGTCGGCGACAACGACACGCTCGGCGCCTTGGTCACGAATTTGATCGAGGCCGACGTGCTGGTGCTGCTCACCGA